>JBDRCJ010000171.1:0-6112 GCA_043821805.1 Patescibacteria group bacterium | reverse complement strand
AATGATAAAAATCTGATTTAGAGCCTAAATCATTTTTTTTCTGCAAACATTGAGTTAAAATATATTTTTGCAAGCGGGACAACCGCATATAATTTATTTATTTTTTATTTACATACTTTATTTTACCGCTAAACTTATCTTATACGCTCTTTGCCGGGCTAGATAAGTAATTAATTCATAAGCTCCGAAGAATACCCCGACATAAAATAAATCTCCGAATAAAGTGTTGCGGAAAAATGGTAAAGCCATCGCATAGCAAGTAAGTAAACCGCTCCAGCTTTTTTCGTACCAGACAGAAAACTGCCATACTGCCCAGTTAGTTAAAAGAAAAAATATTATAGAGCTAAGTAAACTGCCGGCGATAACTGTCCCCGGGCTTTTATATTTTCGAATTATTATACCGATAATTCCCGCTATCATGAAGCTACTATAAATTGTTAACATTAAAGGCCATTCATAAAAGCCGATAATAAAATCACCCATTAGCATAGCCAGCACCGGTAAGACTATCGCATAGTTTCGCCCTAAATAAACTCCAGCGAAAAGGGCGATAGCGACGATCGGTGCAAAATTCCATAAATGTGGTAATAAACGCGCAGCTATGCCGATTGTAATTAAAATAAGAGATATTATAATTTTTGTTTTGTTAGTCATATAACCTAGTTTATTAATTTATTTATTATTCTAAATTTATTAACTTATCCGCAAAATAATACACAATCTTAAATTTGGCCCTTTATATATTTCCATATAACTACATCTCCGTTTTTTAGTTGATAACTGCTAGCTCCTACTGGCGCATATTCATTATTTACCCAATACTGCCAAAAATTGTTAGCCTTAAAATCATTAGCAACTTCATTAATTGACTCAATAAATACCCCCGTCCCGTCACCATAATCCTTATATTCTAATTTTATATTGTTTTCAGAGATAATCTTTTCTAAAACTTCAAAAACCGTAGAGCCGCTATTAATAATAATATCATTATATTCCTTATTATCGCTAGTGCCAAAATCAATAATCAAATTTATCTTAATTTGTCCTTGTTCTTGATTTTTATCAACACTTTCATTATATGTTAAATCCGGTCTAGCTATATATCTATTAAAAACATAAAAACCAATAATAACTAAAAGAATAAATATAATAACCTTAGCAATAATTTTCATATTTATATTTTATCATATAAATTACTAATTAACAACGTGAAAAACGCTTATCTACTTGCTCCGCTATATGCAAGCGCCCTGACTGTGTCCCATTCTATGGCTGAAGACGGATTATAGCCATAAATAGCCTGAAAAACACTAACTCCTTCTCTTTCTAAGCTTAAAGTTCTTTCTGCAGGACGTAGTCCATAGGCGATCATTTTAATTGCTAAATCATCATTAGCATTAGTTCTGTCCGTATCCCTTTTATACACCTTTTTAAATATTTCTTTAGCTTCAACTTCAGCCAAAGCGTTTTCTTTGTTTGGCAATTCTCCCTTAGCAATCTTTATAGCATCATTCCAGTCCTCTTCGCTTTCCGGCAGCTTACTAAAAACAGATTTATAAGAATTTACAACTCCGGCTCGCTCACCAGCGCCTAACTTTTCAGTAGTTTTAGTGCCGTAAGTAATAAAATTTGTAATTGAGTTTTGCGTCTCTCCACTAAATTTTTTACCTTTTATAATTTTAGCTACAATAGTCTGGCTATAATTTTTCTCCAAAGATAAATTTCTTCTCAAGCCCAGCTCGGCCACAATTCGATTAACATCCCCTGAAGTAATAATACTTACTTCGCTAGAAGCTTGAAAATCACCAACTAGCTCTGCTTCATAGCCAAGAACCTTTATACCTAATATTTCTATTTCAGACTCCTCAATATTAAAACTAAACTCATCAGTGGAAGTAGCAGCATTTTGCTCGGTATTGTCCTCTTCTGTACAATCCTCCTGGCAAGCATCTTCTTGTTCTTCAGCAGATATAGCCGTAGAATTTGTATTCGGAGAAGTATAGGGAGTAATTGACGCACTACTAGTTATCGGACTTTGAGTATAGACAACAAACTTAGTAAAATGCTTTGTCCAGATAATTAAATCATTGCCAACATTAATTTTACATTCAGTCCCAGCCGTTAAGGCATTACCTATTGCTTGATTATCAGCACTGCAGACTTTTGTGATAGCTTTAAAATTTCCATTCCTAGAATAACCTATATATTTCCCAGCCGCTTCAGGTATTAAGATGCGTACGGCTTTATTAAATAATAGCTCCGTATCTCCGCTCCCAATTTCAATAACTGATGATACTGCGGCTGTATTCCCGCTATCAGGCTTAACTACCACGGAATCATTCGCCATAATTTTTGGCGCGTTTATAATACCATTCCAGCCAGCTGGCGCAGTAATAATGGTATTATCCGGAATAACAACTTTTATTGGAGATCCTGATAAATTAGTTATTACGCTTAATGTTATTTTAGGCAAAGTGGCTGTTGTATTGTTATTATTATCATTCGTCAGTGAACATACATTAATAGTTGCATCGGTAACAGAATTGGGAATAATAATAGATATTGGCTGTAAGACTGTTACTTCTATTTCACTATTTCCGCCTTGTTCTAAAGTAATATTATCCCAGCCCCACTCGCCAAAATACCAAAGCACTTCGTCACCTTCACTTAGCTCGTATTGATCTGCTCCCATCATTGGCGATTCTTTATTAACGTAATACAACCAGCCAATTACGCCTTCAGCTGCATCTTTATTAATTTGGTTTAAATAAGGACCGAAGCTAGCATCAATAATTTTATAAGTGTAACTACATGTTTGAGAAGCGTTTATTACTGCATCCATAGCATTATTTGCAGAAATATCAATATCGCAGATTATGCCGGCTTGCCCCATAATTATTAAATGAATCATGGGCGTTGGTTCAGGAATTTTATAATAAGCCACCGGAAAACTTTTATTGGCTAAGGCAATAACCGCAAAAGCTGTCATGGCTTTATTATTCCATTCCGAAACGCCGGGCGCTACCCACCAATATCCTCCGTCGCTATTCTGCAGCGACTCTAAATGAGTAATCGGATTATTACCGCCTTTATCCCAGCTAGCGGGATTCACACCCACCTTATTTAAAGCCGCGATTACCCAAGCGCCTGAACCAGAGTCGCTATCTATCCCGTAAATACTGCCAGGATCATAAGGAAAACCGCCGTCATCATTCTGAGTCGATTGCAAATATGCTAAAGCCTTTATAATAGCCTGGTTACTCGAGCTAACACCAGCTTCTATTAAGGCAATTATAGCAGAAGCTGTATCGTTAGTATCGCTCCCTGAACTAATAGAATATCCCCAGCCACCATCAGTGTTCTGGCTAGCCAAAATATAATTCTTAGAAGCAATAGCTTCCGGAGAATTAACTTCATAAATTGAAGCTAAAGCTAAAATTGACCAGATGTCATCATTAAGTAACCCTTCTTCACCCATCTGATTACTATTATAATAAGTCTTTAGCTTAGCCACATAATCTTCCTGGCCGAATGTAGCAGGGTTTTTTCCGACTGCTGCTAAAGCTAAAATAGCTTTAGCATAATCATTGGTTGGATTCAATCCCGAAGAAACATTAACTAAATAGCCAGTGTCTACATTACTAATTCCCGCCGCCACTAATGCCTGGGTAGCCCAAGCGTCCTGAGTATTATTTTGTAAATAAGCAGCTCCAGTACTGACGCTAGCTTGAGCCAGCAGCGGCAAAATAAAAAATACGCTTAAAAACAGCGCCAATTTGATTTTTATTAATTTGTTCATAAAAAATCTCCCTCTTAGGGAGAGCAGTAAAAAGCCATGACAGCTTTTTCACCTACTCTCAAAACCGCGAAGAGTGTTAGTGAATAATTTATAATTTTTGTTTTCTGGCTTATCCCACGTCAGACGTGGGAATCACAGTTGCGCGACAGCGGAGGAATTCCCTGGTCCTGAGTGAACCAATGGATAACCTCGCTTTCCAAAAATTATAGCTATTTAAAATGTAATTATATAATAAATTATTTTCAAATTTTATGCAATATCTACTTATTGTTTACTAATCTTCAAACCTAACTCTTTTAACTGCTTCTCATCAACCTCATTTGGGCTGTCCATCATAACGTCTCGAGCCTGTCCGTCTTTCGGGAAAGCATAAATATCTCTAATTGACTCACAATCAAATAAAATCATCATTATTCGATCCAATCCTGGAGCAAAACCACCATGCGGTGGGGCGCCGTACTCAAAAGCTCTAATCATATGGCCGAATTTTTTATCTACCTCCTCTTTTTTATAGCCGGCAATAGCAAAGGCTTTATACATTATTTTTGGATCATGATTTCTGATTGCTCCTGACGATATTTCATAGCCATTACAAACTAAATCATACTGATAAGCTAAAATATCTAGCGGATCTTTATTATTTAACGCCTTTAAGCCACCCTGCGGCATGGAAAAAGGATTATGGGAAAAATCAATTTTACCTTCTTCTAGCTCAGAATAATCATACATCGGATAATCATATATCCAGACCCAAGCCGCTTTTTTCTTATCTTTTAACCCTAATTTCTTACCGCACTCATTCCTTACTGCTCCTAAACTAGCGCAAACCACTCGCCATTTATCAGCCCCGAAAAATACAATATCGCCTGCTTTAGCTTTAACTTCTTTTATTATTTTATTAGCTAATTCATTTCCTAAATATTTAACAATCGGCGAGTGCAACTCACCTTTTTCTTTTACTATAACATAAGCTAAACCTTTAGCATTATAGTCTTTAGCAATCTCGGTTAATTCATCAATTTCCTTACGACTAAATTTAGCTCCGTTATCAATCTTTAAAGCATGCACCACTCCTCCCTTTTTTATCGCGTCAGAAAATACACTAAATTTACACCCCTTAACCATATCTGTAATCTGTGTTATTTCCAGGCTGAATCTTAAATCCGGTTTATCTGAACCGTATTTATTCATTACATCCTTATATTTCATTCTGGGGAATGGTTTTTCAAGAATCTTTTTACTGGAAAATTTTTCCGTTAATTCAATCATCAACGGCTCGGTTGCCTGCCAAACGTCTTCCTGGTTAACAAAACTCATTTCTAAATCTATCTGATAAAAATCACCGGGATGACGGTCAGCCCGCGGGTCTTCATCGCGAAAACAGGGAGCAATCTGAAAATATCTGTCAAATCCGGCTACCATTAAAAGCTGTTTAAATTGTTGCGGCGCTTGCGGTAAAGCGTAAAATTTACCCGGATATTGCCGGGAAGGCACTAAATAATCACGCGCTCCTTCTGGCGAAGAGTTAGCTAGGATCGGAGTCTGGATCTCAATAAAATCTAGCTTTTTAAAATAATCTCGAACATACCGAATTAATTTATCCCGCTTAATCATTATCTCTTGTAATTTTTTTCTACGCAAATCAATAAAACGATATTTTAATCTTAAGTTTTCATTAGCGATTTTCGCCTTTTCTTCGTCAATCTCAAACGGCGGAGTTTTAGATTCAGCTAAAATTTCTAATTTATTAATTTCTACTTCGATCTCCCCGGTTTTTAATTTTTTATTTACCATATCCGTTGGTCTAGCAGCAATCTTACCGGTTACTTTTATTACCCATTCGCTCCGCAATTTATCCGCTTCTTTATGGACATTTTTATTAATTTCCGGGTCAAATTTAATTTGCGTTAAGCCATAACGGTCGCGCAAATCAATAAAAATAATTCCGCCATGATCACGACGGCGGTGCACCCAGCCGGCTAGTTCTACGGTTTTGCCAGCTTCTTTTTTAGTTAATTCTCCACAAGTATGTGTTCTTAACATAATAATCACTATTAGTTAAATACGTTAAACTATCAAAATAACTAGTATAACGTATTTAACTAATCTTATACAAGATTAACTCAATATTAAATATAAGGCGACTGATTAACTGATCAACCACTTAACTAGAATATTACACTAATATTCTAATTTTAGCAAGAAAAAAGGGCGGATTTTATTCAGCCCTAATTCATATAGGTTATTGCTTCTTTCATTTTTTTATCTACAATTATTTTTTCACCGGTTTCTAAAAATGTCAATCTCCAACGT
>JBDRCJ010000170.1:0-3883 GCA_043821805.1 Patescibacteria group bacterium | reverse complement strand
CTACGTTCCTGCCTGCGCAGGCAGGCTATTTTCCAACCACCTTGCATTTCACTGGTAATTTATACCCGGCCAGCTTTAAAGCTTCTTTTGCCATATTATCTTCTAAACCACCAACTTCAAATAAAATCATTCCTGGTTTTACAACCGCTACGTAATGATCAACCGCGCCCTTGCCTTTACCCATGGGCATTTCTCCGCCATGCTGGGTTACTGGCTTATCAGGAAATATTCTAATCCAAACTTTTCCGCCCTTTTTTGTATATTTAGTAATTACTTTGCGAGCGGCTTCAATCTGCCGAGATGTTACCCAATGAGCTTCTAAACTCTTTAGCCCAAAACTGCCAAAATTAAGCTCAGTAAACCGGCTGGCTTTACCTCCTCTTTTGCCTTTATGTGATTTTCGATATTTTGTTTTTTTTGGCATTAACATATGTATGTATACACACTAATTTAACGAATGGAAACGAAAATAACGAATGGGTTTACAATATTTTATTAGTATTACTAATTAATTCCTTGTTAAAATTTATATTAATTTGTTTTTTTCGTAACTTTTCGTAATTTTCGTGTTTTATATTATTTCATTTTTTTACCTACTACTTCGCCAACTTTATTTTCCTGTTCTTTAGCAAAGACATCCCCTTTATAAATCCAAGCTTTAACCCCGATACTGCCGTAAGTAGTATGGGCTGTACCTCGAGCATAGTCAATATCAGCCCGCAGGGTATGCAAAGGAAGTTTGCCGGAAACTAGTTTTTCACTTCTAGCAATTTCAACACCGTTTAACCGACCGCTAACTTGCACTTTTACTCCTAAACCGCCGGCTCGCTCTACTCGGCTGATCGCCTGCTTCATTACTCGCCGGAAAGGAATTCTTTTCTCAATATCTAATATCATTGACTGGGCGATTATCTGCGCGCTTAAACTTGGGCGGTCAACTTCATGTATATTAATATTAATTTCTCCTAAGCGGAAATTTTTTAAATATTTACTATGCACTTTCTTTTTTAAATCATCAACCCCCGTGCCGCCCCGACCGATAATTATACCTGGCTTAGCAGTATAAATTTCAAGATTAATATTATGAGCGTTTCTTTCAATTTCAATTCTATCTATGCCCGATTCTCTTAATTCTTTTAATAAATATCTTCTAACCTTGATATCCTGCTCTGAATTTTTAATATAATTCTGACCAACGCTAAACCAGCGAGACGGCCAGGTCTTTGTTATTCCGATTCTAAATATTTTTGGATTTACTTTTTTTCCCATATATATAACACGAATGACGCGAATTGTACGCGAATGACACGAATAAATATTTTATGCGAATTCGCGTCATTAGCTCCACCAGCTGGCGGATCGCGTATTAGTGTTGTTTACCCGCTTTTTCTTCTAAAAATTCTTGAGGCAAAACCTTTGCCTTTCCCGCCTTCAATCTTAACATGGCCATGTCTACCTTCTCTGGTTTGGTCAATAATTTCTTTGCCTTTTTCTTCTTTAGCTAACGTTGGGTCAGCTTTTTGGGTTTTCTTTCCTTCTTTTTTTATCTCTGTTCCTTCATCTTCTTTCGGTTTTTTGTCTAATTTTATCGGTGCTTCTATTTCTTTCTTTTTCGCCTTAGTCTTGCCGCTTGCTTTAATCTCAGATAAAACTAAATTTAGATGGCTTGATCTTTTTCTAATCGGAGTTGCTCGCCCGAAAGCTTTTGGCTGCCAACGATGCAATGTTGTTCCTTCGTCTACTCGAATTTCAGTTATTTTTAAATTATTTTTATCTATCTCGAAATTATTCACCGCATTAGCGACTGCTGAATTTAATAACTTAATTACTGGCTTAGCCGCTTTTTTATTAATAAACTTTAGCTGATCTAAAGCCGCATTTACTTCTAAGCCGCGGACTGCATCAATCACCAGACGTACTTTTCTGGGCGACATTCTAATATGTTTTGCTTTTGCCTTAACTTCCATATATAATAATTTACTAAATAAATTTTAGGCTGGTTTCTCTTCCTTGGCCTGAGCTTTAGCGATTTTTCCTCCATGACTTATAAATTTTCTTGTCATAGAAAACTCACCTAATTTATGACCAACCATATTTTCTACTATATAAACTGGCACATGAGTTTTGCCATTATGTACTCCAATAGTAAAACCAACCATTTCCGGAGTAATCGCTGAACTTCGATCCCAGACTTTAATAATAGTTTTATCACCTGGTTTCATGTCTTTAATTTTTTTTAATAATTTTGGGTTAACATAAGGACCCTTTTTTAAACTTCTTGACATAATCTACGAATTACGAAATTATTTCTACGAATTACGAATCTTTGCGAATATACGAATTCTAGTGTTCGTATATTCGTACTTTATTCGTAATTCGTAGAATTTATATTTATTAGCATATTTGCATTAGATTTATCGCCGTTTCTTCCCTCTTCTTTTAATTATTAACTTATCAGAGCTCTTTCCGGGTTTTCTAGTTTTTACTCCCAAGGCATGCTTCCCCCAAGGAGTTTTCGGGTACTTTAAACCGATTGACTGGTTGCCTTCTCCGCCTCCATGAGGATGATCTACCGGGTTCATCGCTTTTCCTCTAACAGTCGGCCTTATACCTAAATGCCTTTTTCTGCCAGCTTTGCCATATACAATATGTCGTTTGTCTGGATTACTAGCTTGCCCAACCACGCATAAGCATTCTTTTTTAATTAGCCTAAGCTCTCCTGAGGGCATTTTTATTTGTGCGTACTTACCTTCAACCCCCCTGACGTAAACCTCAATCCCAGCTCCACGGGCAATTTTTGCTCCCTTGTCTGGCTCAAGCGCAATATTATAAATTGCTACACCAGCTGGAATATATTTAATCGGCATAGCGTTACCTGGTTTAAATTCAATCCTTTTTTTTGAGCTAACAATTTTTGAGCCGACTTTTAAGCCAACCGGTGCGATTATATATCTTTTCTCTCCGTCAAGATAATGAAGTAGTGCAATCCGAGACCCTCGGTTTGGATCATACTCAATCGTAGCTACTCGGGCTGGAATATCAAATTTATCTCTTTTATAATCAATAACTCTAATATATCTTTTTGCTCCGCCGCCGCGGTGCCTAATAGTAATTTTTCCTTGAAAGTTGCGACCGCCTTTTCTTTTTTTAATTTTTAATAAATTTTTCTCAGGCTTATTTTTGGTAATATCAGAAAAATCGTCAAAAGTTGCTTGACGTCTACCTGGTGTAGTTGGTTTTACTTTCTTTATCCCCATATAAAAACTAATTAAACTAATATAAACTAATTAACACGAAAGAAATAATAACCTTTTTTATAAATTCGTGTTATTTCGTTTCTATTCGTTTTGTTCGTGTGTCTTACACGCCTTCATAAATCTTAATCGTCTTGCCTTTCGGTAATTTAATAATCGCCTTTTTCCAGCTTTTTCTTCTCCCGATTGTTCGGCCGTAACGGACATTCTTGCCTTTTAAATTAATTATATTAACGCTTACTGGTTTAATCCCGTATATTTCTTCTATTGATTTGGCGATTTCAATTTTATTAGCTTTGGGGGCTACTTGAAAAATATATTTGTCCTCAACCCCTAAAGCGCTCGCTTTTTCAGTCACTAAAGGTTTAACTATATTACAATATGCATTACCATACTTTTTATCCTTGCCTCGCCTAGTTCCCGAGTCACTCCGGGCGGAAGCGGTTACCCCATCCTTTCCCTCTTTAACTTTTTTACCTTCTTTTACTTGGCTAACCTTATTTTCGTTATATAATTCTTTCATGCTTTCTTTTTTTTCTTCTCCAATAGCAACTTTCGCAGTTTTAACTACTTCTTTCTTTTTTTCTTCTTTTTTTCTACTAAATAATCCCATGTAATTAGTAATACAA
>JBDRCJ010000169.1:0-2125 GCA_043821805.1 Patescibacteria group bacterium | reverse complement strand
TAAATAATTTTTTTGTATTATTAAATTGCTCCTTAGTTTCCCCCGGAAACCCCACAATCACATCTGTAGTAATAGATACATTTGAAAAAAAAATTTTGGGATTTTGAATTTTGAATTTTGGATTTATTTGGAATTTGGAATTTGTGATTTGGAATTTGTCAACTTTTCTTATTTTATCTATCAACCGATAATAATGTTTCACGCTATATCCCCTATTCATCTCTTTTAAAACTTTATCATCTCCGGCTTGAACAGGCAAATGAATATGCTCACATACTTTTTCGCATTTTACAATAGTTTTTATCAGCTCATCGCTCATGTCTTTCGGATGGCTAGTCGCAAACCTAATCCAAAAATCACCAAAAATATCATTCACTAATTGCAATAAGCGAGGAAAGTTTATATATTGTTTTGAATTTTGGTTTTTAGATTTTGAATTTATTTGGAATTTGGAATTTGGAATTTGAAATTTGTAACTGTTCACATTCTGCGCAATTAAAATAATCTCTTTATATCCTTTCTTAACTAAAGCTTTTACTTCATTAATTATCTCGTCTGCCGGCCGATACACTTCCCTGCCCCGCGCATAAGGCACAACACAATAAGCGCAAAAATTATTACACCCATTACCAATCGGCACAAACGCAGAAATTTTAGAACTAAACTTCGGCTTTATTTTTAGGTAGTCTTGTTTTATCAATTTGCCATCTTTTTTAGTTAAAAAATCTAAAATCTTAAATCTTAAATCTGAAATTTTACTAGTTGGTATCCAAACATCCACCCAATCCCCCAGCCTTTTTTTCACGTCTTGCCTCTCGCTCAAGCAGCCAGTTATTATAATTTTAATTTTAGGGTTAGAATCTTTTATTCTCGGTATTAAACCGTAAACCCTGTCTTCAGCCGATTGCCTAACCCCGCAGGTATTTACCACTGCTAAGTTAGCCTGCTTTATATTATCAGTACTTTCCCAGCCTTTTTTCTCTAATAATCCAGCAATCCTCTCACTATCTGATTTATTCATTTGACAACCAATTGTTATTATAAAATAATATTTTTTCATAATTCTTATTCATCCTTGCCCGCCGTAGTCCCGAGGCTTCGGGACGTAGGCGGGTGACAACCAATTGTAATAATATTATATTTGTTATTTTTTTCATTCATAATTATTATCATAGTCCTCCCCCTTCGTTAAGGGGGAGACAGAGGGGGTAATCACGTTTAATGTAGCAGAAAAAACAAATTTTATCAATGAAAAAAGGCTGCATAATTTGCAGCTGCTTTTTTATTTTAATCCAAATTTCAATATTTTAAATTAAGCAATTTTTAACTGCTGTTTTAATTTATGAATTTCCTTCTTATTATCTTCAACCTGTGCTTCAATTCTTTTCACCCACTCGGCTGTGAATATCCTTTCCTGATCTAAACGCTGTAAAATCTCTATCATTTTCTCATTCGCAGACGTATTCTCCCTAAACTTATCATCAATGTCGTTTTTTAATAATACTATTTTATCCTCTAATTCAAATATTTTATTTATAACTTTTTCTTCATTCATATATACATTTTATTTTAAATTTATTAAAAAGTCAAGGATATAAAAATTTCCCCATTATTACCCTAATATTTCTTTTTAATATAAAAATATTAAATAAACGTCTCACTTAACTACTCCTTATCATAAATTTTATCAATTAAAAAACGGCTGCTTATTTTACAGCCGTTTGAAAGCATACTATTCCCAGTGTACTTTTACCTCTACCTGTTTCCGGCATTTTTTGGTTTGATTATGAAATCGTTGTAAAAGGCTAGCAGCGTTCGTTTGCATAATTAGTTTGTCTAATTCTGTCGGGTCAGATAAGCCACCATTGCTTTTTATCGCTCTATAGCTTACATAAGTATTGTCTGCCCATTCGCATTCAGAACATTCAGCTCTTGCTAACCTTCTGCCAATTTCTATTTTTTCGGCATTACTAACCATAATTTTCCCTCCTTTTATTTTAAAATGAACGACATTATAAATTAACAAATATTTTTATATATGTCAAGCCTATTTTTATTTATGGCTTAATTAAGTAGAAAAAAGACGAGATTTTCTAAATCTCGTCTTTTTTTAAGTTATCCAGTT
>JBDRCJ010000168.1:0-4658 GCA_043821805.1 Patescibacteria group bacterium | reverse complement strand
CATCTCATGGTAAATTATAAGTTATTTGGATGGGTTGATTTGAAAATTTGGCTATACTCATTTTAGGCAAGTCTGGCTGGTTTGTCAAAATAAAATAATTAAGTTATTATGTAATTGGAATTAAAACGCCAGAGCAGGTGTTTATTTTTTTATTTATCTCCGTGTATAAGAAACAGTATCACCAAACAGGGATTTAATTGCTCTTTCTAATCATATGTGATAACATGTTTGGATGCGGATACATTCTATAACAAAAATACAAAAAATAAAAGATTTAAGGGAATCTGGTTATAGTATAAATGAAATCGTAGCTACTTTGCATGTTCCTAAAACCACCGTCTGGCACCACATTAAAGGGGTAAAGGTAAAAGAAGAGTTTTTGCCGGTGCTAAAATCTAAGAGAGGGGGAAGCAAAAAAAGAAGATTAAAAGCTGTAGAAAAAGCTATATCTGAAGCTAAAGAAATTTTTAACAATAAAAAGATATACGCCTCAATTTTATCCATGCTTTATTGGGCGGAAGGCAACAAGAAAAGTTGTGTTTTTACCAATACCGATCCTCAAATGATAAGAATATTCATTAATACCATGAATAAATGTTTTAACATAAACAAAGATAGATATTCTGTGACAATTAGATACTTCACGGGAATGAGCAAGGATTTGTGTTTAAAATATTGGTCTGATCAGTTAGAAATAAGCAAAGAATATGTTAAGATGTATTATAATGACGGTTGTACAAGAGGAAAATCGCCTTATGGCATGTGTAGATTAACGGTTAAAAGGGGCGGGTATATTTTAAAATTGCTTAAATCTATGATATCTTTGGTTGTAGCAGAAATTGGTAGTATAAACAAGCCCTTATCGTTCAACGGATAGGACGAGGGTTTCCTAAACCCTAAATCCAGGTTCGATTCCTGGTGGGGGCACCGAGTTAATTAACAATTAAAATTTATAATATTTTTGCTAATATTAAATAAAATATTAGAATTTTGGCTAAAGTAAGCAATTTAATAAAATTATTTTACTAATATTACATAAAATTTAAGGATAAAATTCGCAAATTTCGCAAATATTATATGGGCCGTTGGCGTAGCTGGTAGCGCGTCTGCATGGCATGCAGAAGGTCACCGGTTCAAATCCGGTACGGTCCACTAAATAAATTGAACAATTAATTGTTGTTCTATCAAAAACTGAACATATGATATTTAATAAAGACAATTTTAAAACAGAAGTTGAGGGTTTTGCCGGTTTAGTATTGGTTGATTTTTTTGCGCCATGGTGCGGCCCATGCCAGTTGATGTCGCCAATAGTAGAAGAAATAATTAAAGAGAATAAAGACAATAATATTAAGATCGGAAAGCTTGATATAGATGAAAATCAGGAAATAGCCGCTCAATATAATATTATGAGCGTTCCAATCTTTTTAGTCTTTAAAAATGGTAAAGTGGTTGATAAAAAAATAGGCTATGGCGACAAAGAAAAAATTGAACAGCTAATTGTAAAGAATAAATAGCCATCAACTTTAAGTCTACAAATATGTAGACTTAAGTTTTTTTTAGGGAACGGGGATAAGTCTACAAATATGTAGACTTAAGTTTGGCAAGGTGGCTAATATTAGCAAAATTTATTTGAGTGGATAAATTGGGGGTAAATAGTGATAATTTGTTAATTTTTAAATATATGTTTGACACAATAATTGTAGGAGCCGGCCCAACCGGTATGGCTGCAGCCATATATGCTGCCAGAAGAATGATGAAAGCTTTGGTGATTTCTAAAAATATAGGTGGCCAAGTTATTTGGGCTTCTGATATAAAAAATTATCCTGGCATTGAGTTTGTTGGGGGTGTTGATTTAATCAATAAAATGAGCCGACAAGTAAAAGATCTGGGAGTTGATATAAAAACTGATGAAGTAAAAAAAATTAGTAAAAATGATGATGGCAGTTTTTTAGTTGAAGCCGGTAAGGACAGTTATTCGGTTAAAACAATCATTATTGCTATGGGTTTGTCGCCTAAGCAATTAGATTTAGATAGAGAAAATGAATTGACCGGCAGAGGAATAAGCTATTGTGCCAATTGCGACGGACCTTTATTCAAGGGGAAAAATGTGGCTGTGGCTGGCGGCGGCAATGCGGCCTTGGACGCGGCCGAGGTAATGTCAAAAATCGCCAGTAAAGTTTATTTAATCTATCGCAAGCCACAACTTAAAGCTTTTGGAAGTTTGATTTCCGCGGTTAAGGATAAAAGTAATGTAGAAATAATATTAAGTAGTGAAATTAGTCAGATAATAGGCGAAGAGAAATTAGAAAAATTAAAAATAATTAGTAATGTTAGCCAAAAATCAAGAGAATTAGATGTTGATGGTTTGTTTGTTGAAATAGGTCATGAGCCTAAAACAGATATAGTGGCGAATTTAGTGGAAAGAGATACTTTAGGGCAGGTTGTTGTGGACTTAAGTGGTAAAACTAGCTGTGATGGTGTTTTCGCGGCCGGTGATGTTACGCAAAGTGAATTTAAGCAAATTATTATTGGTTGCGGCCAAGGCGCAGTAGCCGCTTTATCGGCTTATAAATATTTACAGCTGAAAAAATAGCTAATATTAGTTAATTATATTTATATAATGGATTTAAATGAGGAAAAAAAATTATTTTCTCAAGGCTATAATCTAATTGGCGCTTTAGACGAGGCCGGGCGAGGACCATTGGCCGGGCCGGTAGTAGCCGCCTGTGTTGTTTTTAATGCTAATATTAGCATAAATAATGATTTAATAAGAGTTAATGATTCAAAAAAATTAAGTGAAAAAATCAGAGAGGCTCTGTTTGAATTAATTAAACAAAATTTTATTGAAGTTGGCGTGGGCATCTGCGACCATAGAACCATAGATAGAATTAATATATTGCAAGCCACATTTTTAGCCATGAAGAAGGCGATTAGCTCTGTAAGAAATAGACCGGATTTTATTATAATTGACGGATCGCTTAAACTGCCCAATTGTTCCACGCCCCAACAACCCTATGTTAAGGGCGATGAAAGACTTTTTACTATTGCCGCGGCTTCAATTATCGCCAAAGTGACCAGGGATCGCCTAATGCAAGAAATGGATAAGTTGTATCCTAATTACGGTTTTGGCAAACATAAGGGTTATGGCACTAAATTGCATTTGGAAAAATTAAAGCAATATGGACCGTGCGCGATTCACCGTTTAAGTTTTAATAATGTTAAATAATGGATAGTGTATAATAGCTTGTTTAAAAACGAAAATTATTTTATAATAAGGACATAACAATAATTTTTTTATATGTCAGAATCAACAGGAGGTAATACATTGATTAACGTTAATTTGCTTTTTAGCAAAGCTCAAGTTGAAGAAAAAATGAAAGTTGCTGATTTGGGTTGCGGCTCTTCCGGTCATTTTGTTTTTTCAGGGTCCAAGCTGGTTGGAAAAAAGGGAATTATGTATGCGGTCGATATTTTAAGAACTGCTTTGGAAACAATTAGTAAGCGCGCGCGCGCAGAAAATTTAGCTAATATTAAAACAATTTGGAGTAATCTAGAAGTATTTGGCGCTACTAAAATTGAAGCTGGCAGTTTAGATGTCGGTTTATTAATTAATACTTTATATCAATCGCATAAGCGAGCCGAGATTTTAAGAGAGTCGATCAGGCTATTGAAAAAAAATGGTAAATTAATTATTGTTGAATGGAAAAATGTTGCCGCACCATTCGGTCCGCCAGCAGAAGAAAGAGTAAAAAAAGAATTAGTTGATAACGCGGCCAAAAAACTCGGCCTTAAGCCGGAGGATGAATTTGAGGCCGGGCCTTATCATTACGGGTTGATTTATGTAAAATTATAAAATTTTTCCCCGCACCTCTATTTGTTGCGGGCATGAGCCCGAGGCGCGGGGATAAATAAATAATATGGGAAATTTTTTTACCTGGAATTTTTGGTTTAGCTCAAGGCCTGGCGCGTTTTCCGGCCTTTCTCTAAAAATAGTTTTAGGTTTTATTTTTTCATTAATTATTTTGTCCATAGCCAGCGGAGTTATTAAAAAAAGATGGTTCAAGAGCTTATATTCTTCTTTTTGGAGCAGTTTGTATACTTTTTTTCTAACCAATGCCGTTATCGGCTTAATCTTAACGTTTTTTAATTATGAAATGGTGCCGTTTTTGTCCGCCCGTTTCTGGTTTCTTCTTTGGGCAATCGGCATGCTGGTTTGGCTTTTTTTTATTTATAGGATTGTTATAAAAATACCGGAAAAAAGGGCGCGATTGGAAAAAGAAAAAGAATTTAAGAAATATATTCCTTAGATTGACGGCGGTAGTTTTAATGCAGGGCCGCTTGGCGGCTCTTTTTTAATCAAAAATTTATGGCTCATAATCAAAGAATAGGAGAATTTGGTGAAACCTTAGCTAAAAATTATTTAATTAAGCATGGCTATAAAATTGTTGACGCTAATGTTAAATTAAGTTATCAGGAGCTTGATATTGTAGCGCTGAAAGATGATAAAATCATTTTTGTTGAAGTAAAAACCAGAATCAGCCAATTTTATGGTCCGGCGGAAAATGCTTTTCAGTTTACTAAATTAGAAAGATTCAGGCGGGGCATGGAAATGTATATCGGCAGTAAAAAATTATATACGCAAGAGTTTAGAGCAGACT
>JBDRCJ010000167.1:0-7173 GCA_043821805.1 Patescibacteria group bacterium | reverse complement strand
TTCATAAAACTTTTTTAAAAATTATACGAGTAGCAATATTTTACTTATATCGAATAGAATAGAAAGTATTGATATTTATTGTTAATCACCCAAATCTTCAAATGCTATCCAGATCTACAAATTATCATTTAAATTCTTTTAAATATTTGTAGATTTGTAAAAATTTGTAGATCTGGGTGTAATTTTATTTAATTTAAATGAATATATTTTTTAACTTTCTTATTTTTTACATAATCAGAATCCGTAAATACTCTAAGATTATTAAATGCTCCAACTATTAACCAAAAAATTATGGCATAAGACATAGCAAAAAAAGTAACTTCAGCTAAGCCGTTTATAAAAGCGACAATTAAGCTAGCCACAAAACCATAAACTAATATTAAATTATTCTCTAAATATTTTCTTAATCTACGAGCTTTAAAATAAATATTAAAAGTAATTAAGACTGCTAAACTAAGCCCGATTATTCCTAAATCAATTGCTGCTTGTAGAAAATAATTATTAACTAATTGGCTTGAGTCTAAATTAAGCATTTTTTTAAAGACTAAAAGCTGCTGGCCTGGCCCGATGCCAAAAACTAAATTATTTTTTATAATTTTCCAGCCAGTTTCGTATTCTAATAACCTAAATTCAGTGTTGACATCAGTAAAGGTTGTGCTAAGCCTTTCAATTAAGCCGGAAAAAAATGGCGAGAGCATTATAAAGCTCAAAATAATAAATAATAAAAAAAATAAAATAAAAACAATTCTTTTATCTTTTATTTTTATAAATAAATAAAATAAGCCAATGGCTAAGCTTAAAATCGCCGCTTTACCTAAGCTAATAAAAACTGCCACTAAGCCAACCAAAAATATAATTAATAAAAACGGTTTAATTTTATTATTTTTATCTTCTTGAAAATATAAACTTAAGATAATCGGTAACATTAAAACGAGTATGGCCGAAGCTAAAGCAATCGGCCCGATCGGAATTTCGATTAAATGGCGCGCAAAGAAAAATTTACTAGACCAGCCTAATTCATAAAACTTATAAAAAATCTGCGCGCTTACTATAAAGGCAGTGGCCGATAAACTATATAAAAACCATTTTATTTTTTCTTTAGAGTCAATTAAATTTATACTTAAAAAATAGGCTAAGAAACTAAAGGTAGTAACTTTTAAACCAAAAATATAAAGCCTAAAGTCAGTGATTTGGTAAATTAAAGCAACCGAAATTAATAAAAAGAAAAATAACATCATGACTAATTTATCAACTTTTATTTCTTTAATTTTTGCGCTAATAAATTTTTCAGAGAGGAAAATAATTACGGCTGTTAATAATAATACTTCAGCCACTCTAGCTTCATAAACCCAGCTAGACGTAATTGAAATATTAACAATTTCCCCAAATACTAAGCTAGGAATAGCTAATACTAAAAATATCCATAAATAATCTTTAAATAAAAAATAGGCTAATATTAAAAGAAATATTCCTAAAATAATATTGATATTAATTTGGTTAAATATTATTAAAAATAAGAAAAACGGCACAATAATAATTAAAAACCGCTTTAATAAGCTTAAATTTTTATCTAACATTAGATTATTTTCCATATACTTATAGCTTTATTATAACAAGAAATATTAGCATATTTTATAAAATCTGTCAACTATTTTGAATAAAAAAAGAGCGTCTCGTATAAATACGAGACGCTTGCTCTGACGTCATTTGGTCAATATGCAGGGCTTATTTGCTCCGGCGGAGAAGTCAATAGAGGGCGGTGGGTCGGATAGATCCCAGGTGTCTTCAATTTTTGCCCACTTAGGCTTGCCGTCAGCGCCAAGTTGCACGGGGTGGAACCTCACCCTAGCAAGGCCTGGTGCTCTCCAAAAGGCGCCTTCTGGTACAATCGAGATCTCTTTCATCTCGCTACTCGGTACTCCCCCGACGTACCATCCGCTGCCGTCGTAAGCAGCCAGGACCTTTCCGGAATTGTCAAAATCCGGAATGTTATTGATAAACTGGTCTGGGCACATTGCGTCATTCCCGTCTGAGTAGCAACCGGTGACCGCTGACTCGGCAAAGGCCAAGCCACTTGTAAAAGCCAATGCAAATAAACAAATTACTCCGAACAAAGTAAATCTCTTCATTTTCCTATCTCCTATAAGAAGGTTTATTCCTAATATCCCTTAGCCAATTTTTATTCTGTCATCACCTCCCTTATTGTGATTTTAATTAAGCTTCATAGCTTAATTTTGGGAGGTGAGAGTGAATGTATATAACCCCTCCTTAAATTTAATGAACATAATTTTAAATTAGCTAACCTTACTTAAAAATATGTTAATTAAATTATTTATTAATAATCTACCACAATTATTATTTTTGTCAATACTGCCCGTAACCCGTAACTTCTTACTTCTTACTTCGTTCCTAAGTACCTATGCCCTATGCCCTAATTTACTTCTTACTTCGTTCCTAAGTACCTATGCCCTATGCCCTAATTTACTTCTTACTTCGTTCCTAAGTACCAATGCCCTATGCCCTAATTTACTTCTTACTTCTTACTTTTTACTTCGTTTCTTACCGTATCACATTATTAATATTTCCATTACTAACGTATTCCTGATAATTCATTTGTCCAGAATTATCTTCTTGGTATGCATTATAGTTTAAATTTTGCTCTGATTTTAATGAATTTTCTTTAGCTTTAAGCAAATTACCCATGCTTGCCCACTCATTATTTTTATTATTTTCTCCCCTATAAAAATTTTTATTTTTTCTTTTCGGCCATAAACGAATACTATATTTATCTTCTGGAAGTAAATATATATAAATTAAAGAAGTAATTAAGCCGAGTAGCATAGCTAAAATTAGATTTAGCATTATGTTTGGTTTAACCGGATAAATTGAAATTATCGGCTTATCAATTACTTTAACTACAACATTATCACCGGCTCCATGGTAGCTTTTATGCTTAGTTTGCATTATATAATTAACCGCTTTAGAAATCTGTTCTAATTGGCCTTTATCTGTATGATAAACATTTACAGTGATAATACCGCTATCATTAAGCGCTTTAGCCGAAACCGTCTGCCGCCATTTATTCATCTCTTTAACTTTATTATTGTTTTGAGAAAAATAAGCTTGATCAATATTATAGCCGGAATTCATCACATCATTATAAAATGAATTTGAACTTACTACGTTAGCTAAAACATTGCTTAATTGCTCGTTTGACCGTGCAATCGCATAAGGATCAGTCCCTTGGGGAAAATTCTGCACAATTAAAAGTTTTGATTCAGCTCCGAATTGAATCGGCTGGATAAAAGTAATAATAACTCCGACAATTAAGAAAATAATAATTATTGAAATTATTGATTTACTCTTTTTATCTATTAATTTAAGATATTCACTAAATTGCATAGTATTAAATTTTATTATTGAATATTATCGAACTGACTAATTTAGCATAGATTAAAAAATATGTCAAGTGTAGCCAAAAAATTAAGCTATTGACAAAATTTTAATTTTAGCTTATACTCAAGTGTTCATTAATATAAAATATAAAAAATTTGTAATAATTAAAAATTAGGTAAATTATAACTAATATTAAATAAAAATTGTAAAAATAAAATAATTAATTAATAAAATAACAAAAAAGAAAAGGCACTAAGCGCCTACGCGCAATTAAAACAATACTTTAATATTAGCCTAAATTAGTAGTATATAACTTAATTACCATGCTATCGCGTCGGTACTTAGTTCCTTTTTAGGTAGTACTTTGACAACAAAATATATAAATATAGGAGGTGATAAAAATTTTCTTTTTGGCAATAGCTTAGAAGTCCTAAATATAAACCCCAAAAATGATGGAGAAAGAAAAATGGAAAAGATTACAAGAATTTTCGGAATTTTGGCAGTTTGTTTTATCGTGTTTGTTTTTTTTACCACTAACTCTGTAGCCGACGAAAATTCACCACCTCCGGGTGGAACTGTTGTGTACGGGGATACCAATCCCCCGCCACCGCCACCGGCTGATAATGGTAATGGCACAGAACCGCCACCGCCGGCCCACGAGCCCAGTATCGCTGAATCATTTGTCACCTATACACATGGTGATAACATGACTGGAGGCGACGCTATCGCTTTCTCGAAGGCATCTTACCTTACCGGAGAGAATGTTATGGGCACGGCTGACGCCATCAGCGATGTATCAGGAAACACGGAGACCAGCGAAGACCAGAAATCAAAAAATGCCTGGTCCAGAGCAGAGTCAAGTACGTTTGCCGAAAGAAACGGGCAGACTGAAATAGCAGTATACGGCAACGTATACCAAAGCACGTGGGCCGAAATTTCTATTGATGACAAAAGTTTCGGCGCTGCCGGAAACTTGTCAAATGTTAACTACAGTTTAGTCGAGTCGGGTGGAGAAGGTGCACCTGCAAACTTATCTGGCCACTCACTGGCTTTTGGTTGGACTTCTGTTTCAAAAGAATCAGACGAAAACAGCAGAAGAATTACCACCGAAACCTATAGCGAAGGAACCCCTGACGCTATGGGCGCAAAGGTAGACTTGAGCGGCGGGAGCTTAGCCCAAACCTATATGGAGAATGGGGAAAGCTACACGCTAGGACAGGGGAAAAATAGCTACAATTATAGCTATTCCGACCCTGAAATGTCCCAGGTGCATTTTGCAACTGGCCACACAGAAAGTTACTCAAACCTCACTCAAGGTGAGAACGGGATCTACGCCCGGTCCAAAGTCAGTTCAACGACTCAAAGCGGAGTAAAACCTCCGGATCCATCCCCAGCAGACTAAAAGGAGAAAAAAATGAAATTAAAATGGAAGTTTTTGATATTCTTTGCGGTTTTGGCTTCTCTTGTTTTTATGCAAGGGGTGGCCATGGCTGAAGAAGCAAGGGCTGATGCGGTCGCATACGTATCATATGCACCGCAGACTAGCTACGCTGGAACTGACGAAAAAAGGTTCCTTATTGTACCTAATTCTTTAACCCACTTCCAGAATATCCCTCACGCTTATCAGGCAACTGAGGTGGGCTCAAGGGGATGGAAGATTTTTTATTATCCTTTTCTAAGTGAAGTATCTGCAGAGATGCTTCTTAATAAGAAACGAGACCCCTGGTTTAGCAAGCCGTATAATTCCTGTCTTTTGTACCGGCTTCAACCCAATAACGACCCAATCCAAATCATGGAATCGTTTCCTTCTAGACCGAATGATAAGCTTCTCGGAGTTCTCCGGGTAGCGGGGGCAGAAGGAGCGCCAGATCTTAGCGCGGTTATGTCTGCGCTAGCTTATGCAAAAGAGCAAACCTACACTCGTCGGGTGGTTATTCTAAAAAGAAACCGCCCGGAGACCGTAGGAAAAGGTTTTGCTATCGGGTCCGGAGCAATCTACTCAAAAATGCTTGGACCAGTCGGGAATGCGGTTGATGAACAAGCAGGGGCAGTCGGCGTCCAAGCCATGATCGGTAAGGTTCGAGCCTATGTAACAGACCCGGCCCAAGCCGAAGTCTGGGCCTTGAACGATCCAAGCCCTGAGGAGAGAGTTGAGGTTTCTTTGACTCAAGATCTTTCTGCTCAAGATTTTTCTAGAAGTCAGCCTACTGCAAAAATATCTTCTTCGATGTCATACCATGGAACCCCAATTTTCTTTGCTACAGACAAGTTCAACATAGAAGAAAACCAGAAACCGGCAATAAACGATATAGTAACATATATTTTTACTAATCTGGAAAAAATTATTTCCAATGGTGAAAAAATATTTTTTATCGGTTATTGCGACATCAGAGCTACGGAAATTCACAATCTTGAACTCGGCATGAATAGGGCCAAAACTGTAGCTTTTACGGTTTACAATGAATTGAGCAAGAAAATTGACCACCGGATTCTTGATGAAAACAAAATTATAAACGCTGTAACAGCCGGTGAAAACGACCCATTGTTTGAGGGGTTTGACTTAAATCGTCGTGTGGATATGGTTGTTGCCCCATTTTTTACGAGGCCGATACCAAATCCACCGTTAGTAGTAAAAAAGTAATTATTGCTTGCCGCTAATAAACACGGCGGCAAGCATCAAATATTTTTTAGGGAGGAAAAAATGAAAAGATTGAAATGGATATTGTTCGTGTTTATCGCTGGTATCTTTTTTGCTAGCGGTTGTGCGCATCAACGGGAGCTGCCGCTTTTGCCTGAATTAGCACAGCAAAAAAATACGGCTTCGAGACCTGTAGAAACCGCCGTAACCGCTGCTACAGAAGAAAGCGCTCAGCCCCAGCCCGTTACTATAACTTCCGCGGATCTCAAGGAATTTTCTGAATCCTCTGCTGCTGTTGAGCAACCGGCCCAGATAGCTACGCAAAGACCGGTTTCAAACATCGAAACCCGGCTATCCGCGGTTGAGAAGACCGTAGGTGATCACACCGCCCTTCTGTCTGCCCACGGGAAGGCGATTACCAACCAAGGCTATAGGATTTCGGCTCTGGAGAGTTACGTAGTAAAACTCGACCAAAGACTGACCGGCATGAAATTAGACAAAGGCGATTCGATTCGCGTTGGTACATTCGAAAAAGGATCGGCGGCCCTTTCGCCTAAAATGAAGGGTCAGATTAAATCGGGTTTAAATAAACTTAATAACGATGCTAAAGCCGCGGGCAAAACCACATCACTTGGCTTTGAAGGATACGCTAGCGAACCTGGCGATCCTGCGAAAAATCAAGAGCTATCGCAAAAGAGGGCGATAGCAGTAGCTGAGTATGCAACTTCTTTAGATTTTAAAAACCTCTTAGTTCTCGAAGTTGCTGGCAAGGGAATCGGCGACCATATCGTCGAAAAAAATAATAGAACGGCAAAAATCACAGTTCTTTAACAAGGCCCCGGAGAGGAACTAATCCTCACGGACAAACAACAAACCCCGAGAATAGATTCGTCTCTTCCCGGGGTTCTTTTTATTTAAAAAATATTTAATTAGAATTTAACTTTACCCGCTTTTTCCATATCATCTAAAGCATCAAACGGCCAAGTTAATATTTTATTTAAATCTTTTAGCGAAGAAAAACTTTTATTCCAGCCTAACGGTCCGTCAATTAAGGCTCGCCCATTATCGCTAATAATTATTTTAAAATCTGGGCCATGTTTTATATCATAATTAATTACTAATTTTCCATCATCGCGTAA
>JBDRCJ010000166.1:0-8279 GCA_043821805.1 Patescibacteria group bacterium | reverse complement strand
ACTTTTAGATGGAATTGACGGTTTAGTAACCGGGGTAAGCGCAATCGGCGGATTAATAATTTTTCTTTTTACAATAACAACGAAATATTACCAGCCGGATATTGCCATAGCGGCTTTAGTTTTTTCCGCAGTTTGCTTAGGGTTTTTAATTTTTAATTGGCACCCGGCAAAAATTTTTTTAGGTGAAGGCGGGTCATTATTTTTAGGCTTTATTTTAGGCGTACTAGCGATAATTTCCGGCGGGAAAATCGCAATTTTACTTTTAGTAATGGGACTTCCGGTTTTGGACGTTGTTTGGACAATTATTCGGCGCTTAATTTCCGGAAAAAATCCGTTTAAGTTTGCTGACCAATTACATCTTCATTTTCGCTTGCTTAACCTTGGGATTGGACAAAGAAAAACCGCTTTAATTTATTATTTATTAGCCTTATCTTTTGGTTTAAGCGGCTTATTTTTACAAAGCCTTGGTAAACTTTTTGCCCTAATTATCTTATTAGCTATCATGTTGATAATTGTAGTTAGTTTTACTTATTTAGATAAAAAGAAGGTATGAAAAAATTATTACTTTTAATAATATTAGCAATTACCTTAAGCGCTTGCTTAATAAATAAAAATATAAGTCAGCCGAATAATAATATGCTTAAAAGTAAAAAAATATTAATGGTAATAGCACCAAAAGATTTTCGCGATCAAGAATATTTAGATCCTCGGAAAGTATTTGATAAAAATGGATTAGAAGTGAAAGTCGCCTCTATCCAGAGAGGAAGGTCTGTTGGAGCAGAAGGTACTGAAGTTAATATTGATTTAACCATTAGCCAGGTAAATGAAAATGATTTTGATGCGGTAGTGTTTATCGGCGGACCAGGCATGCTTGCTATTATTGATGATGATTCTCTGCAAATATTGGCTAAAAAATTTTACCAGGCGGGAAAGCTCACAACCGCGATTTGCGTCGCTCCAGCCATTTTAGCAAAAGCAGGAATTATTAATGGGAAAAAAGCCACGGCCTGGTCTGGCTCGCAGGCTGATTTAGAAGCTGGCGGGGCAATTATTACTAATGAGCCAGTTACAATTGACGAAAATATTATTACTGCTTCGGGGCCAGCCGCAGCCCATGATTTTGCTGAAAAAATTATTAGCGCGCTAGAAAACTAAGTATGATAAAAATTAGAAAAATTTATTTAGTTTTTGGTTGGGCGTTTATAGTATTTATTTTAACTAGTTGGCCGATTTATACCGAGTATCCGCTAGGTATTAAAAATTTAGATAAGCTAGTTCATTTTATACTTTTTGCTGTTTTAACATATTTATTAACTTACTTTTTTAGTGAAATTTTTAAAAAGTTTTACTCTTTTAGTTTTATAAGTGTTTTAATAAGCGCAAGTTATTCCTATTTTCTTGAGTATTTACAAATTTTTATTCCCGGGCGGTTCTCTTCTGTTTATGATTTTTTAGCCGGTTTTATAGGCAGTTTAGCGGCAATATTAATTTACTTTATTTTAGTAAATCGAAAACCGAAAATGCTCCTTCATTTTTGTTGCGCAGGCTGTGGCTCTTATGTCAGCCAAGAATTAAAAAAGAAATTTAGAATTATTTTATATTTTTATAATCCGAATATTTATCCGGAGCCTGAATATCAAAAAAGGTTTGAAGAAGCAAAAAAAATAGTTAAACTAAATAGTTTAAAATTAATTGCAGGAACTTATAGCCATAAAGATTGGCTAAAAGAAATTGCCGGGCATGAATCAGACCCGGAGAGAGGAGAGAGATGTAGAATTTGCTACCGACTAAGGTTAACTAGTGCGGCAGAAAAAGCAAAGGAGTTAAAGATAAATTATTTTACTTCTACTTTAACAGTCAGTCCGCATAAAGACGCAAAAATAATTTTTGCGATTGGCCGTAAGTTAGAAAATAATTATAAAATTAAATTTTTAGATGAAGATTTTAAAAAAAAGAACGGTTTTACAAAAACTTCCCAGCTTTCTCAAAAATTAGGCTTATATCGACAAAATTATTGTGGTTGTGAATTCTCAAAAAAAGAATAAAAAAATAATTTGTTTTTATAATTTATAATGATATAATATGATAAGAGAGGAATTTAAACCACAATTAAACGAAGAAGCTCATAAAATGTATCAAGAATTAGCAAAATTATTTATAGGTGGACAACATGGTTTTAAAGAAAAAATGACAAAACTGAATAAATTGAAAGAAGAAGGAGATGTTGATGGGATAAGAGCAATGTATGGAGTAGAATTTGGCAAATCATCGCTAGATAAATATGTGGAAATTGGCTCGAATATGGATACATATGGGTAAAAATCATATTAATCATATAAATCTTTGCCCGTAATTAGTGCCTTTTAGTAAAAATTAGTGTTCGTTAGTGTATTACAGGTAAAGATTAATAAAATTTAAAATTCATAATTCTTAATTCATAATTCTTAATTTAACATATGGATATTAAAAATTATTTTAAACAAGCGATTGATAGGAAAGCGTCTGACTTACATTTAGTCGGCGGCAGCCAGCCAGCAATTAGAATTGACGGTGAATTAATTAAAATTAGCGAAGAAAAACTTGACGCTGACGAATTAGAAAAAGCGCTGTATGAAGTTATCTTTGGCAAAGGTAAAGAAAAGTTTAAACGGGAAAAAGAAATGGACATATCATTAGAATTTTTTGACCGAGCTTTTCGCGTAAATTTGCATTACCAGGAAAATAAAATCGGTATTACTGCTCGCCTTATCCAGGATAAAGCGCCGAATCCTGAAGAAATTGGTTTTAGTGAAATAATTTATAAATTAACTCATTTAAATGACGGCTTAATTTTAGTAACTGGCCCTTCCGGGTCAGGCAAATCAACGACTTTAGCGGCCATGATTAGTATTATTAATAAGGAAAGAAGAGCTCATATTATTACAATTGAGGATCCGATTGAATATTATTTTAAAGAAGAGCAAAGTATAATTGAACAGCGTGAATTAGGCAATGATACTGCCAGTTTTGCTCAAGCTTTAAAGTATGCTTTAAGACAGGATCCAAACGTAATAATGGTCGGAGAAATGCGTGATTTAGAAACAATTTCAGCGGCATTAACCGCGGCTGAAACCGGCCATTTAGTTTTATCAACGCTTCATACCTCAACTGCGACCGAATCAATCGCCCGGATAGTTGATATTTTTCCCGCTCACCAGCAGCAGCAAGTCTTAAGCCAGCTTTCATCAACCCTAAGAGCAGTAATCGCGCAAATGCTACTCCCGAAGGCAAAAGGCGGCCGAATAGCGGCTAGGGAAATAATGATAAATACTCAAGCAGTCTCTAATTTAATTAGGCGTAACCAAGTCGGTCAGTTATATACTTCAATTCAAACCGGACTTAAAGACGGTATGATAACTATGAATAAATCAATTGAGCATTTATATGAGCAAGGCCTAATAAGCGGAGAAACAGCTAGAAATCGCAAGCGTGATTTAGAAACACATGCAACATATTACTAGATTTTATAATTAATTTATAATTTTGGGCAAAGGGTAAAAGTGAAAGTAAAAAGTAAATTAGGGCATAGGCACTTAGGAACGTAGTTAAAAGTAAATTTTGAATTTTGTCCCTAGGCTTCGGGATTAGAAATAAGAAAATAGTTAAATTTTTTCCATGCTAATTTCTAATATCTATTTTCTTAAATTATATTAAATAGAAATTGGTAATTGGGAATTAAAAGATATTAATAATTTAGCTTTTTTATAGATTAATATTATGACGCCGGAAAAATGGGAAAACGTAATATCTAATATCAAAGATAATTTTCAAGTTGAAGACGAGGGGACTGAACATCTTGAAGATGACGGAGGAGTTGATTTAGCTTTTATTACTTTTAATGGACCAATTGGCAAAATAAGATTAGAATATATTACTAAGCCAGTGGTTTTAGATAAAAAAACTACGTATTCACGCCGGATTGGTTCAGAGACAAAAGTTGATTATGTTTATGGCGAAGAAAAAACTCATCTTTTGAATGCTTATAAATGGGACGATGCGCAGGGCGATTGGATAGAGATAGATGCTGGGAGCTACGAGGGGTAGGGAACCAGGAACGAGGTGCTTAGGTAC
Organism: Patescibacteria group bacterium; assembly: GCA_043821805.1. GTDB lineage: Bacteria > Patescibacteriota > Patescibacteriia > Patescibacteriales > CAYMCJ01 > JBDRCJ01. The sequence continues at coordinate 4,169 of JBDRCJ010000166.1, read as the reverse complement.
TTAGGGCATAGGGCTTAGGGCATGGGTACTTAGAAAATTTATTATCTTATAAATCTTATTAATCTTTGCCTGTGATAGACTAATGAACACTAATTTTTACTAAAAGACACTAATTACGGGCAAAGATTTATATGATTAATAAGATTAGGTAAGTAATAATTACGGGTATTAGATTTATTATTTATGAGGGCAGTTATTCAACGAGTTAAAAATGCTAATGTAAAAATTGATAATAAAATTGTTGGAGAAATTAATCAGGGTTTGTTAGTATTATTGGCAGTGCATAAAGATGATAAAGATCAGATGATTACTAAGATGGGTGATAAAATTTTAAATTTAAGAATTTTTTCTGATGAAAATAATAAAATTAATTTATCAGTTAAAGATATTAATGGTGAGATTCTCGTAGTCTCGCAGTTTACTTTGTATGGCAATACGGAAAAAGGGAATCGGCCAAGCTTTATTGATTCTGCCCGGCCAGAAATGGCTATACCAATGTACGAAAAATTTATTAAATATATTAAGGAGCAAGGGATAAAAGTCGCTTGCGGAGAATTCGGAGCGATGATGGAAGTAGAATTAATAAATAATGGACCGGTGACTATAATATTAAATATTTAATTATTAATATCTAAATTTATGCCAACAATTTATGTGATTTTAGGAATTATTTTATTCCTAATATTAATTAGCCTGCGCCAGATAAATCAGTATGAGCGCGGGGTTAAGTTTACCATGGGACGCTATGCTGGTATTATGCAGCCAGGCTGGCGGATACTTATTCCGATTTTTCAAACATATAAAAAAGTAGATATGCGGGTAAAAGCCGTTGATGTTCCGGACCAAAAAGCAATTACTAAAGACAACGTCTCGGTTTTAGTTAATGCGGTTATCTATTATAAAGTAGCAGCTGCCGAAAAAGCGTTTATTGAAGTTGAAGATTTTCGCTATGCAATTTCCCAGTTTGCTCAAACTACCATGCGTAATATTGTCGGCGAAGCTAGTTTAGATGAGTTATTGGCGAAGCGGGATAAAATTGCCGAACGGATTAGGGAAATCGTTGATAAAGAAACTGATGACTGGGGGTTGAAGGTTAATAATGTTGAGCTTAAAGATGTTAGCTTACCGGAAGAAATGGAAAGAGTAATCGCTAAACAGGCCGAAGCAGAACGAGAAAAAAGAGCGGTAATTATTAAAGCTGAAGGAGAGGTATTGGCGGCTGAAAATATGTCAAAAGCAGCCAGAATGCTAGCTTCGGCTGACGGCGCTTTGCATTTAAGAACCTTGCAATCAATTAACGATTTATCCTCTGACCAGTCAAACACAGTAATATTTGCTATACCGCTTGAAATTCTACGAGCGTTTGATAGTTTTAGTAAGAAAGGCGCAGATAATAAATAATAATTATCAATATTTTTATGAAAAAAAGTGAAATTTATTTAATAATTTTATTAATTTGTACATGTGTATTACTAAGTTTTTTTATTTTATTTCCTGATTTATTTTTAATTTCAGAAAAAAATATTAATGAGCAGAAAATCAGTCAAATAGCCAGAAGCCAGATCATAAAAGAAAATTATAAAAAAGAGTTAAATGATATTTTCATAAATTATGTGAAGATTACTAATAATAAAGAATTAACCTTAGATTTACTAAGTAATTTTAGGACTGAATTATTAAATTTGAAGGTACCGGCTGAATATAAGGATCTGCATTTAAATTTAGCTTTTGTTTTTGATAAAATGGAAAAATATTTAAATGAAGGTAATGAAGAAGAAAGATTAGCTAGCCAGCAATTACTAAATGAAGCTAAAGCAAATTATGGTTGGTTAGGAACTGAATAGAAAATTAATAAATTTATCTAGCCTTATTTAAGAATATCCCGTGTCCTTTCTCAACCAGCTAAACTGAAAAGTAAAATCTTTCCGCCGGTTTTACGTTCCTGGTATGTAAAGGCTGGATGTATTATATGATAAAATATTCTCGGATATTAGTTTTAGTTACTCCAATAATAATTTGGCTATTTCTTTTATTTATATTAGTTTGGCCAAAAATATTTTATTTTTCCATAATTTTTAATACCTTTTTAATATTTCTTTCCGTTTGGCTATTTATTAAAAATAGTCAGGATAAAAAAGATTGGTGGAATTTTTCACTATTACCGGTTTTATTTCATATATCGATTGCATTTTATGCTACTTTACTTAATCAAAGAATAATAGTCCATTTATTATACATTTTAGTTTTTATATTTACTTATTTTTATTTTAGGAATATTTACGCTTTTTTAGTAAAGCCGGATACTTATAAACCGCGTACTTTAGAAAATATATCATCGTATGGTAATTTTTTAGTAATATTTTTTTCTTTCGCCACTATTTACGGCCTGCAATCTTTTTTAAATTCTCCGGTTTGGCTATTAATGCTTATTAGCATATTTTTTATTTCTTTAGTAGTTTATAATGTAATTTGGGCAAATAAAATAGATTATAAAATCGGGTTAATTTTTATATTAATTTGCACTTTAATTTTAGTTGAAATAGGCTGGTCTCTTTCTTTTTTACCTTTAAATTATAACGTCTTAGGTTTAATAATAGCTATTTGCTACTATATGCTCATTGGGCTAGTAAGATTTTATTTAAATAATAATTTAGTAAAAAATATTTTAAAAGTATATTTAAGTTTAGGGATTATTACCATAATTATTATTTTATTTACTGCCAGCTGGATGTAAATGTATAGACCTCTTGCAAAATAACATTTCGGCTAATTTTTCCAAATTTCGGCTACAAAATTTAAAAAGCTCCTCCGCTTACCTGCCCGCCCTGTAAATCAAAGAGAAAAGGAAAGGTGCTTAACTTATAAATAAAGGTTGTAAATAATTCTAAATATGGCAGGCGGGTATTCCATATAAACATCGTCGCTTTTTAAGTTTTTCGCTACGAAATTTGAAATAATTATCTCAAAAGCTTATTTTACAAAAGGTCTTATGGAAAAGAAAAAAAATAGAAAAAAAATTAATAGCTTAATTTTACTAATAATTTTAGCTGTAATATTTGGTTTAGCTGGCGGAGTAGTCGGTGAGCTAATTACCCGGGTTTATATTTTAGAAGAAACCTATAATATCCCATTTTTTGGGGAAATAAATTTTTCTAATGGGCAATTTTCCGGTTCAAATTTAATCATCCGCGATCCGAAAAAAGTAGTAGTTGAACAAGATATGAAAATAGCCGAAACAATCACTTCAGTAAGTAGCAGTTTGGTCGGTATTTTTACTAAAAAACCAGAAATTAATATTAACAATATAAAAGAATTTAATATAGAAAACTATTATTTATTAAACCAGTCTTTAGGCACCGGCCTGGTTATTACTAGCGACGGCTGGATGATGACTAATACTTTTCGCCCCGATGCTAATCCAGACCGAGCTATTTCCGATTACGTAATAATAACAAAAGAAAAGAAAATTTTTGAACTTGATAAATTTATAAAAGATCCAATAACTAATTTTTCATTTTTTCACGTTAAAGACGCTAAGGATCTCCCAGTCAGGCAATTTTCTGAAAAAAATTTAATTATTAAAGGCATGCAAGTAATTGCCCTTAATTGGCGGCAAACTAGCCTAGTTACTTCCATTAGTGATATTAAAGATGATAATGTAGTTTTGCAGTTTACTGATAAATTTTCAAAAAAAATAGTATTACGAGATTTGATAGAAGCTGATTTAGCTAGCGCTATAATTTTTGATTTAGCCGGTAATATTGTTGGTTTAAGCGAAAAAACAGGCGAGATTGAGCCAATCTATCATTTTAAATCCGCAATTAGTAGCCTGCTTTTGTCAAAGGAAATAAAGCGCGCTAGCCTAGGCGTAAATTATATTAATTTATCAGATTTAGTATTAAATACAAAGACAGAAGCAGAGGGCGTAGTAAATGATGGCGCTCTAATTTATAAAAATAATGACGGAATTGATATAGTGAAAAACAGTCCGGCCGAAGAAGCTAAGCTTAAAGCTGGTGATATAATAACGAAAGTAGATAATATACAGATTGATAAAAATAATGATTTAGGTGATACTACCCAAAATCATTTAGCCGGTGAAAAAATTAATTTAACTTATATTCGAGACGGGGTAGAAAATGAAGTAGAAATTGAATTAGGAGAGATAA
>JBDRCJ010000165.1:0-4783 GCA_043821805.1 Patescibacteria group bacterium | reverse complement strand
ACTTAAACTAGTTAAATCTTCAATCGTTTTCGCTGAAGGTTCGACAATATCAACTAATCTTTTATGGATTCTCATCTCATACTGGTCGCGGGCGTCTTTATGGACAAAGGTTGACCGATTAACTGTGTATTTTTTCTTCTCTGTTGGTAAAGGAATCGGTCCAAAAATTTGAGCGCCACTCCTTTTAGCGGTTTCAATAATAGTTTTAGTAGACTGATCGATAATTTTATGATCAAAAGCTTTTATTTTGATTCTAATTTTCTGCTTAAACTCTTTATTTTCTTCTTTATTAATTTCTTGACTATCTTTGTCTGGCATTTTTTAATTTAAAATAGATAACAATATTTATCATATATTATCTATTTATTTATTTTTATAGAAACAAATTTGAAGCCCTTACTAAAAATAGGGTAAGAGCTTCTCTATTTATATCTATTTAATTATTTTTGTTACTACGCCGGCACCAACCGTTCTCCCGCCCTCGCGAATAGCAAATCTCTGCTTTTCTTCTAAAGCGATTGGCGCAATTAATTTTATCTTTAAATTAAGAGTATCACCGGGCATAACCATTTCTGTACCTTCAGGTAATTCTACTTCACCGGTTACATCAGTAGTTCGAATGTAGAACTGCGGTTTATAGCCTTTAAAAAATGGCTTATGGCGTCCGCCTTCTTCTTTGGATAAAACATATATCTCACCTTCAAATTCAGTATGTGGATTTACCGTGCCTGGTTTAGCTAATACCTGGCCCCTTTCAACATCATCTTTTTTAGTTCCGCGTAATAATATCCCGGCATTATCTCCGGCCCGGCCTTCGTCTAATGATTTATTAAACATCTCTATGCCAGTAACTACAGTCTTCTGGGTTTCGCGGATACCAATAATTTCAATTTCATCATTTAATTTTACGATTCCCCTTTCAATTCTGCCGGTTACTACCGTTCCGCGGCCTTCAATTGAAAATATATCTTCAACCGGCATTAAATAAGGCTGGTCAACATCTCTGGTTGGTTCCGGGATATATTCATCAACCGCTTTCATTAAATCTAAAATCGGTTGGGCGTCTTCCCCGGTAGGATTTTCTAAAGCTTTAAGGGCTGAACCACGAATGATCGGGGTTTTATCTCCGGGAAATTCATATTTTTTTAATAAATCTCGAATTTCCTCTTCCACTAAATCAATTAATTCTTTATCCTCAACCATGTCGCATTTATTTAAAAATACTACAATATAAGGTACTCCCACTTGCCGAGCAAGCACGATATGCTCTCTGGTTTGCGGCATCGGGCCATCAGTTGCGGCTACTACTAAAATAGCGCCATCCATTTGAGCCGCTCCGGTAATCATGTTTTTAACATAATCAGCGTGCCCAGGACAATCAACGTGAGCATAATGCCGATTTTCTGTTTCATATTCAACATGAGCGGTAGCAATAGTAATTCCGCGCGCTTTTTCTTCAGGCGCAGAATCAATTTGGTCAACGCTTTTTTGCGATGCTCTGAAACCTTTAGCAGCTAAAACTTTTAAAATAGCTGCGGTCAAAGTTGTTTTTCCATGATCAACGTGACCGATTGTCCCAACATTGACATGGGGCTTTGTTCGTTCAAATTTTTCTGCCATGTTTTTAATTTTACGGCCCCCCTAAATGGTACCAGGGGTTACTACCCGCCCTAATTTTTTAATTTCTAAAAAAATGAGCAGGAAACCAGCCGACTATTTTATTTAATTATTTAAAATATTAATAAATTATAAATTTTTTATGTTTCTGTAATATCTTCTGCTGCTTGCTTTACTTCAGGCGGAATTTTCCATAAATTTCTAACATTTACTTTTTCATCAAATTCCTCGCTTTCTTCTCGGCTCTCGTGACTTAAAGGTGAAATATAATTTGGTTCATTATAATAGTACATGTTCTCTTCTTCGGCTGAATCTGAATCATTTTCATCGCTTTCATCAAATTCTTCCCCTCTATATAAATCTTCATCAAATAAATCTTCTTTAAAATCTTGCCGACAAATTTCTTCTTTATTCTTGCTAAACATGTTAAAATCATTCTCACTTTTCCAAATAGCTATATCGCGATTAATTCTATCAAGTAATTGATCTTCTGTCAAGCTTCGCACCTCACTGTGCCCAATTGCTAATTTTTCGTATTCTGCTAATCCCATTACGACCATAATATCTCGCGGGTTGCTACTATCAACCAGAATTACTCGATCACCGGTTTTTTTCGCTAAATTAATCACTTTATCTAGATAAGTTTTCATAAAATAAAAAAATATAAATTAACAACATGCTTTTATTTTATCTAAAATTTAACAAAACGTCAATATGTAAACTTATAAATTTATATATAATCTAGCTCGAATAGTATTTTATTCAAGCTAGAAATGCCGAAAATATTTTTATATTATGATTCCTTCAATTATCTGCTAATCTTACTATCAACGTTGCCAAAGCGAAACTTATTACTATATAAGAGTATATAATAAAAATTACAAAAATTTGTTTCGCTTGTATTGCGGTTTCAATAGTGGTTTCAGTATTTGAATAACAATTTATCGAATATGCTAACACTAAAATTCCCGCAAATAAAATAATTAATGGTAATACAAACCGGGACTTGCTTTTACGAAAAGTAATGACATTCTTTTTCATATTTTCCCTCCTGTAAAATGAGCAAATGAAAAAATTTATTGTTTATTAAATATTTTTATTTACTTGTTTTTTCAATAATCTCTTCGGCCACATTTCTCGGCACTTCAGCAAATTTTAAAAACTCCATTGTGTAGCTAGCTCTTCCCTGGCTCATTGAACGAAGAGAAGTAGCATAGCCGAACATTTCCGCCAAAGGCACCTTAGCATCAATTACTTTGACATTTACTCGGTCGCTCATCTGTTCAATTTGTCCTCTTTTCGAATTTAAATCACCGACAATATTTCCCATATACTCTTCCGGGGTAACGACTTCAACTTTCATAACTGGCTCAAGCAAAAAGACTTTAGCCCGACGGCAAGCTTCTTTGAAGCCAAAAATGGCCGCCATTTTAAAGGCTGCTTCCGAAGAATCAACATCATGGTACGAGCCATCATACACAGTAGTTTTAATATTAACTAAAGGGTAACCGGCTAAAACACCCCGTTCCATTGCTTCTTTAACGCCTTTCTCAATTGCCGGAACATATTCTTTCGGGATTATCCCGCCTCGTATTTCATCAACAAATTCATAATTATTATCTACTAAAGGTTCAACTCTTAGCCAGCAATCACCGTATTGACCACGACCGCCTGACTGCTTTATATATTTTCCTTGGGCTTCAGCCATCTCTTTTATAGACTCGCGATATGAAACTTGCGGCCGACCAACATTAGCTTCAACTTTAAATTCTCGCTTCATCCGATCAACAATAATTTCTAAATGCAGCTCGCCCATCCCAGAAATAAGTGTCTGGTTTGTTTCCTCGTCAGTTTCTACTCGAAAAGTCGGGTCTTCTTCGGCTAATTTTGATAAAGCCACGCCCATTTTTTCCTGATCAGCTTTCGTCTTCGGTTCAACCGCAATTTTAATTACTGGTTCAGGAAAAATAATTGATTCAAGTATTATCTTATAATTTTCATCAGTTAAGGTATTGCCGGTAGTAGTATCTTTTAATCCAACTACCGCGGCAATATCGCCGGCATAGACTTCTTTTACTTCTTCGCGGTGGTTAGCATACATTCTAACGATGCGACCAATCCGTTCTTTCTTGCCATTAGTTGAATTTATAATATAAGAACCAGCTTTTAATATTCCGCTATAAACTCGGACAAAAGTTAATCTGCCGACAAATGGATCAGTGGCAATTTTAAATGCTAAACCAACAAAATGAGCGCTGTCATCAGCTTTAACAATAATTTTCTTTTCCTCATTTTTCGGGTCCATTCCCTCAATATCAGGCACCTCTAAAGGCGAAGGCAAATAATCATTTACCGCATCTAAAACTAATTGAACACCAATATCTTTTAAGGCTGACCCGCAAAGTACAGGGTATAATTTATTGGCAATTACTCCTTTTCTAATTGCGGCTTTAATTTCCGCAATATTCATTTCTTCATTGTTTAAATATTTTTCGGTTAATTTCTCGTCGCACTCTGCCGCCTTTTCTATTAATTCATTTCTATATTTTGCAACTTCTGCCTTTTTATTCTCTGGAATTAATATTTCGTTTATTTGCTCCCCATGAACTCCTTTAAATTCGTAAGCTTTTTCATTAATTAAGTCTATCACTCCGCTTAAACTTTCTTCAGCTCCAATCGGCAGTTGAGTAGCAACTGCTTTTGGGTTTAGTCTATCGCGAATTGACTTTAAGCTAGCTAAAAAATCAGCTCCGGTTTTATCCATTTTATTAATAAAGCATAATCTTGGCACTTTATACTTATCTGCCTGGCGCCAAACAGTTTCTGATTGCGGTTCTACTCCTGCCTGCCCGTCAAATACGGCAATCGCTCCGTCTAATACTCTTAGTGACCGCTCAACCTCAACGGTAAAATCAACGTGACCGGGAGTATCAATAATATTTATCTTGTGGTCATGCCAATAACAAGTAGTAGCCGCTGAAGTAATTGTAATCCCGCGCTCTTTTTCCTGCTCCATCCAGTCCATTTCGGCCGCGCCTTCATGTACTTCGCCAATTTTATGCTTTTTCCCAGTATAAAAAAGCACCCTTTCAGTAAAGGTTGTCTTTCCGGCATCAATATGAGCGGCGATGCCAATATTTCTAATTTTTTCCAATGGATATTCTCT
>JBDRCJ010000164.1:0-2296 GCA_043821805.1 Patescibacteria group bacterium | reverse complement strand
ATTACTAACAGCAGTTACGTACTTAAATTTTTAAACTAATTTTAAAGTTATATTCGCTTTGTCAATTAATCTGGATTTACACTCAAATCTACAAATTTTCTACAAATCTACGAATATTATTACGTTTATCTGTAGATTTGGGTGATTAATTATCAATATTCTAATTTTTTCAATTAAAAACAAACTAATTTTAATACTACATAACTTCTGTCATTAATTATATATTTTTTAACACAATCTTTAATAATTTTAATAAATTGCTCTTATTTTTTTTCTGGCTCTCTTTCCAGTCTGCGGCCGTGAATTGTTTTTTTATTATTCCATGAGCATAATTATCAACTAAACAAACACTAGCGTATGGCAGTCCGATTTCTTTTGCTAAAGTAGCTTCACTCGCCATAGTCATACCGACTATGTCAGCATAATTTTTTATAATATTAACTTCAGCTTTTGTTTCAAAACGGGGACCGGCTGCCTGAAAATAAACTCCTTTCTGTCTAATCTTTAAATTAGCGTTCAAACAAGCCTTTATTATCTTTTCTCTTAATTCCTGGTCTAACCCAGGAATTATGTGTTTTACTTTGTTATTAAAAAAAGTAAGGATATTACTAAAATTTATATAATCATGGGGGATAATTATTGAGCCTGGCTTAATATTTACTTTCAAAGACCCGACCGAACAAACGCCAATAATATGCTTTACGCCTCTTTTTTTTAAAATTAAAATATTCTTTTTATAATTAATTTTATGAGGAGGTATTTTAGCTTTTCCATGCCTATTCATAAAAACTACCCCTCTCATTTTAAAATCAATAAGACCTGACCCCCCGATTACTGCTATTTTATTTAAAGCCATATGGTGTGATGCTAATATTATTAGATATTTAGACAACTATCTAAATTATACTACGCAAAAAAATTTTTGTCAAGACCCTGTTCCTTGTTCCCTGTTCTGTGTTCTCTGTAATCAGCCGAGCATCAACCAGCCTGGTTTAAATAAAAGTAATAAACCAACAATAACCATTATAATCCCACCAACTAAACCTGACCATCGGGTATAGCGGGAACTTATTGCTTTCATCTGCAGGGTCGCCATGGCGATAATAAAAACAAATAGATCGTCCAGCATGAAAATAATAATATAGAAAAGTAAATATAAATAATATTGCCAGCGCGCTAAATTAGATAAAGCTAGAACCTGGGTATAAACCGCTGGTAATCCGGCCGAGCAGACTAATTCAACTAAATTAACCGCTGCCGCTAAAAGAATTACCCCGCCTAAAGCTAACCAAAAACTTTTTTCTTGGGTAATATTTTTTAAGCGAGTAAACATTTTTTTTCTTTTTTCTTCGCTTGTCACCTTGCATGTTCCCTCGCGATTGCGCCAATAATCGCGCAAATGGTAACCGCCGCTCCCTAAGGCGACTAAACCGATAATTAATCTAAGCCAAAAAACAAAACCTAAAAAAAGAAATAAACTAAGCCAGGCAGATAAAAATAAAAAGTATACTGCGCCGGAAGCGATTACAAAAGCCGAACCTAAAATCCACATTCGCTTTCTGTCTTTCATGCCGAGAAGAAGACTAATTAAAAACAAAAGCACCCACATCGCGCAAGGATTAAATCCGTCAACCGCGGCAATAATAATGGTAAATAAAGGTAGTGATAAATTTTTAATTTTAATTTCCCCGAAAATTGGAACTGTAACTGACTCTGGCAATTCAGCAGTTGTGGTAGAATCTGCTTCACAGCCGCATTGATGGATGCAAGCTTCATCATTTAAATCACAGCCATGGATGCATTGATTATCAGTATTATTAATTATCGGTCCGACAATATCAGTGCAACCTTTTAAGGTATGTTCATTAATTATTGATTTAATTTTTTCTCCGGTAGTCGAATCGCTGTAATAGCCGATAACAGGCTCATCCCCAATAATTAATATCGGCACCCCGGCCACGTCTAAACTTAATTTTTTGCCAATTTGCTTTAATAATTGAACATTGGCCTGGTTATGCCAAACCTCATAACGAAAAATTTCGATATTATTATTTTCTTCTTCTAACTTAGCTAAAAAAATTTCCTCTTTAGCGCAATGCGGACAGCCGTCGCCATAAAAAAAATAGAGGTTTATCTTTTCCTCTGCCTTAACTGGGCTAGCCAAAAAAAGGCTTAAAAATAAAAAAAAGCTTAATATAAATATTGCTCTAAATTTTAACATATAATATGTAAGTTTTACTATTATTTACTATTACACCATTTTGTAATTTTTGTAAACACCCCTAGCTTATTATTT
>JBDRCJ010000163.1:0-2263 GCA_043821805.1 Patescibacteria group bacterium | reverse complement strand
TATACCAAGTTTTCCAATTTTTCTTTCAGCGATCATATTTTTTTATTTAAATTATAAATACAATAAAAAAATTTATATTATCCTAGCAGGAATATTTTATGCTTTAAGCGCCTACAGTTACCCATTTCATTTTATTCATCTCTCGGCTGCTTTATTTATTTTATTAATTATTTTATGTTTTCAGAGAAAGTGGCAGATTGTTAAAAGATTATTTTTATCATTTTTCATTTCTCTAGCTGTTTTAACGCCATTTTTTTATTGGCAAATAAAATTAAAAATGTTGCCACAATATAGAGACATTTTCAGTAGATATGGACCGGAATTAAGTCATGCCTTTCGCATCAGTTATTGGAAAGAATATATCTGGTATTTATTTATTTCAGGGTTTGTTATTTTATGGGGAGAAAAAACAAAGAAACAAAAAATCGCTTATTTTATTATCAGTTTTATTTTAGCCGGTATTTTATGTCTTAATATGCAGACAGTACTAGGATTTAATTTAGAACCACGGCATTGGGAAATTAGAACTATATTTTTAGGGCTTAGCTTAGGATGGTTAATTGCATTTTGGTGGGTTAGTGATTATTTTAAAAAATATAATAAAAACATTTTTATTGTTTTTAGCGGGGTATTAATTATTATATTTTTAGCCGTCCACGCAATTCATGTTAAATATAATGAAACTAAAGAAAATTACCATTTTTATATTATGCCCGAGTATAAACAAGAATCATTTAACTGGCTAAATAATAATACAGAGGTTGATTCAGTTATTGTTTCGCCTGCGTTTAGCACAAATATATTCATTACTATGCATACTCATAATAATATATTTATCCCTATGGGCATTAATTCTCTTGCCCCAGAAGAAGAGGCGATTGAAAGATTAATTATTACTTATAAAATATTTGGGGTAAAGAGGGAGCAGCTAGATAAACTGCTTAATCAGCAACGCAATAAAGATTATCAAGATTTAAAAAATCTGAAAAGTTTAGATCGGGTGGAAGCTGAAATGCAAGGGATCGAACAGTCTGGAAAAGATTATCTATTTGGATCAATGAAATTCATTGGTAATGATTTTGACATGGATACTAGATATGCTAAAACAACGCCGTACCAGGGAATTCCGCAAAAATTATATGAAGAAATTATAAATAAGTTTGATTCGCTTGACATGAAAGAAGCTTTGGGCAAGTATAGAGCAGATTATTTATATTTTGGACCGATGGAGAAAGAAATGAGCACAGCGGATTTTACTGAATATAATAAAGTATATGATAATTTAGGTGTAGAAATTTATGAGTTTAAAAATGAAAAACTAGTTAAATAATTAATTATGAAAACAATATTTATCACAATAACTAAAGGAACATTAGCGAGAAACCTGCTAAGAACCAGTGTGTTAGAAAACATATTAAAACTGAAAAATGTGAGAGTGGTTATTATTTTGCCTGAAAAAGTACATGAATATTTCAAGCAAGAATTTAATCATAAAAATATTATAATTGAAAAAGTTGACACTAAGCCAATTAGTCGTTTAAGAAAATTTATTATTATTTTATTTAACGGGTTAGTTTACACGGAAACAGAAAAAAGAAAAATAAAATTTGGCGGAGGAAACAAAGCGCCCAACTCAAAATTAATTTTTTGCATAAAACATTTGTTGTTTTCAATAATAAGCAAAATTAAAATATTAAAACATTTGGCGAGATGGATAGAATTTAATATTTTTGTAGAAAAAGAATATGATTATTTATTTAATAAATATAAGCCTGATGTTTTGTTTTGCTCATCAATATATTCAAAAATAGATGTTATTTTAATAAAAGCGGCTAAAAGATTTAAAGTTTTTTCAATAAGTATGCCTAAAAGCTGGGATACGGTGGGCAGGTTGTTTTTTAGAGCCCCGTCAGATATAATTATTTTGAACAACAACCATATGAAGAATTGGGTAGTAAAAGAGCAGCTAATAAATATTAAAGATATTTATGTTTGCGGCCTGCCACAATTTGACATTTATAAAAATAAAAAGCAATATTTATCAAAATATGAATTTTGCCAGAAAGTTAATTTAGACAATAATAAACCGATAGTTCTTTATGCATCAGAGGGATTATGGACCCACTGGGATGAGGTTTATGTAGATGATTTAATAAAAAATTATAATATATTAGATAAATACAACTTAATATTAAGGCCACATTTTAGTAATATAAATATAAGATTATATGATCGCTTTAAAAAATATAAAGGGGTTTATGTT
>JBDRCJ010000162.1:0-3167 GCA_043821805.1 Patescibacteria group bacterium | reverse complement strand
ATTGGAGTTCAGTTATTATATTTTTACTTGGCACACCAGCTTCTTTTAACTTCTTTGCTAAATTCGGATAACTGCCATAAGTTAAATTTTTTATATCACTAGATACTACAATTCTTGGTGCCCATTTTTCTTTATATAATTCATACGCCCAAGGAACCCGAAAATAACCGTCGCCTTCTAATAAAATAATAGCGTCAGCTTCTTTTAACGTCTCATTGTAAATTAAAATTAAAAATTTTTCTCTGTCTGTCATATTGTTATTTATTATATTATGAAATATCACTCCACTTTATTGGTTCACCGGCTTCTAAATCGCAACTTGCTTTACGACCAAAAATAATCGGCTTAAATTTTGGAATTATACCTAGAGCTGGACGCAGTTCAATAATATTTTCTTTAGTAAAAATTTCTCCGGCTTTAATATTAACTTTTGCATATAGCGAACGGCGCTGGACAATAACTGTTTCTGCTTCTTCTCTAACAACAAATTTTCTGCTCGAACCCATTGCTTTTTCTAAATCCCGAATTCGCTTAACCATATTAGTAAATTCTTCCGGGTTCATAGAGTGCGGATGATCCGGCCCAGCATCATCTTTATTTAATGTAAAATGCTTTTCAATTACTTTTGCCCCGAGCGCAACTGCGCCCAGCACAACCGTATCGCCGGGCGAATGGTCTGAATAACCGATAATTGTTTTAAAGGCTTCTTTGTAGGTATTTAATACATTAAGGTTAGCGCTAGAAATTTTTGAGGGATAATTAGTAATGCATTGCAGTAAAATTAAATCTTTATTGCCGGTAGCTTCAATAGTTCTAACCGCTTCATCAACTTCGGCTAAAGTGCTCGCTCCCGTAGCTAAAATAATCGGCTTATTTTTCTTAGCAATATAAGTAATCATCTCTAGCCAAGTAATATCGCCTGAACCGATTTTATAAAAATCAACTCCAAGTTCTTCCATCAAATCAACTGCGGCAAAATCATAAGGCGATGATGAAACAGCAATATCAATGCTTCTGCAATACTCAAAAAATTTTTTATGCCAAGCCCGAGGAAATTCCGCTTCTTTAAAAATTTCATCAACCGGCCTGCCCCAGCTGCCATGCACTCCTTTTAACTGCATAGAATTAAAGCCTTTACCCGAAACTATTTTATCAGCTAAAAAACTTTGGATTTTTACTACGTCTCCACCGGCTTCTTTAACTGCCAGCGCCAGTCTTTTTGCTTTGTCTAAATTACCGTCAAAATTTGCGCCAATGTCAGCAATGATATAGGCTGGCTCATTTTCACCAACCTGCCTTTCTCCAATTTTTATTATTTTTAAAAAATTATTATTCATATTATTCTCTATATTTTATAACCTTAGCAGGAATACCGACAGCGATTGCATTGGCTGGAATATCTCTTGTTACTACGGCGTTAGCGCCGATTATCGCGCCATTACCGATTGTCACGCCAGCTAAAACTTTAACTCCAGATCCTAACCAGACGTCTTTTCCAATTTTAACCGGTTTAATTATGGCTAATTGGTTTTCTAATAAAACTCCTTTCTTTGTGCCATGGTTATGATCTAAAATCTGGCAAAAAGGAGCGATCATAGTATAATCTCCGATTTCTAACTTACCCTTACAGCAAATCATAGTATATTTTTCAATCGCTACTTTTTTCCCAATAATTAAATGCGGCCGAGGTTTGGTTAAAAGAAATTCACAGCCTTTAAACATGCAGCCATCGCCAATTTCCATCTTAGCGTTATCAGTTAGATTAAATATAACTCCTTCCTTTATAATAATATTTTTACCAGCCTTTATTCTTTTATCTTTTTTTATTTCTTTCAATCTGGCAACGTCTTCTTTGGTCTCGTATCTAATTGAAGCAATATCTGGCGCTAATTTCTTAGTTTTGCTTTTTATTCTTTTCTTTAAATTTTGTCTTTTCATATTATTTCATTTTATTATTATAAAAATTAAATCTTATTCTTAATTGCACCAGCATATTTATTTATTCTTTCTTGATAAACCTTTAAAAAATAATTTTTATCATAAAACTTTTCGGACATAAAGAGAGGGACGGTAAAACCGCCAAAGCCTTTTTTAAAATGGGAAATATTTACTAATTTCTCGTCTGGAAAATCATAAGGCTGATAACTATAATGCTGCCAGCCGATTTCATAGAAATTGCATTTTTTCTTTTTCATCCATAAAATCGCTTCCCATTCAATTAAATGCCTAATCGGCAAATCAACAAAATCCGGGTCGTTAGCGGCAGAAAAGCCGTAAACATTATCCTTATAAATTGTATAATATTCAAAGCCAATTTGTTTTCCCTGATATTCAGCTACTACTAAAAAAGCTAAATCTTCTTTTAACCAATTATACATCATGGTAAAAGTTGTGTCTGGCCTGGTTTTCCTCCCGGCCGCTTTATGGTGCATCTCTTTATAATTATTAAAAATTTCTTCAGTTATATCATTAGCCGTATATATTTTAATTTTATAATTTTTTTCTTTTTCTTTTTTTATATTTCGGCGATGATTGCGCCTTAAATTACCCCATAACTCTTCTTCGCTTTTTCTTAAATCAATAATTTGCGAATTTATAGAGATATTTATATAGCAATATTTCATTAAATAATTATATGGCAGATATTCACTGCCTAAAAAACTTTTAGCCATCGGGGTCTGGATGAAATAAGACCAGGCGACATTATTTTCTAAAGCCAATCTATCAATCTTATTAAAAATTAATTTACTTATTGCTTCTTTTTTTTCATTTGATAATTTATTACTAAACGCTGGATACTGAATCGGCCAGCCGCCATAGGTAAATTCTTTTCTTCCTTCATTATTTGCTAAAATTAACGGAACAATAGCCGCAATCTCGTCTCCATTATAAACTAAAAAACTTAAATTTTCCAGCTTTAATTTAGGATTATAATTTAAGATATATTGCAGCCAATCAGCCCGATGCCAAAACCAAGCGTCATCGCTCTCTAAGCAAAATTTATTCCAATCAGTGAATTTTTCTTTAGTTAATTTTACTATATTCATATTAATGATTATAAATATATTTTTATTATTTTTATCTATTAGAAATACTTTCTTGCTTCGCTATTTGACAAATGTCATTCTTTATGTAAAATATTATGTAAACTAAGTGGAAAAGCTCTT
>JBDRCJ010000161.1:0-8197 GCA_043821805.1 Patescibacteria group bacterium | reverse complement strand
CTTATAAATCTTATTAATCTTTGCAGTAAAACACTAATTGCCACTAATTAAGGGCAAAGATTTATAAGATTAATAAGATTAGGTAATAAGAGTTTTTTAAAATATAAGAAAAGCCTAACGTTTTTTAGGCGTTAGGCTGGTTAGGGTGAAATTCAATTTTTTTTATTTTTTTGCCGGATGTCTTGACATCTTTGAAAGCCGTATTGAAATAAGCGGCAGGGTTTTGATGTTGATGATTTGCAGATGCCTTTTTTACAATCTTTAGAAAAATTAAGGTCAAAAAGGTTAGGATTAAGAGCGATTCTCATTGCTACGTCTACTTGTTCGTAAGAGAGAGCAGTAGGAGATACGTCGCTGATCGTTAAAGTACCATTTAATAACATCTTGCCTTCGTTATGCAAGAACCATGGTATCTCAGGAATCTCTCCTACAGCCCCAAGTTTTTCCCAATCAGTAGTTATTGTTATATTGCGTTTTTTTTGTTCTTCTAAACGGATTATTCTGGCAACATCGTAGAGATAGATTTTTAAAAATTGATTAGTAAAAATTTGCACATGGCCGGTTGATTTAATTTGAATTATTAGATCAAATCTTCCGCCCCACTCGGTGCGAGCAAAATTTGAAACAAGCGGATCATCTGAACTAACTGTAGTAGAAGTAATTAGCTCTCCGTTTGGCCCAGGGAACCTGTCTTTCGTATGATTTTTTTCAAATTCTGCTTTAGTTACGGTATGGAAGTGGATCTGCTTTTTAATAAATTCTTGTATGGCTAAGTTGAACCATTCAAAACCTATCATTGAGTCATCAGGATGATTTAAATGAAATGTTTTAATTAGGCTGAAAATATCTAGTGGAACACCCACCGGTTTTGCATCAACTTTTTGAGCATATCTTAAAATTTCTTGAAGTTCTGGCAGGTTATCAATTCCAAGGTCTTTAGCGACCAACATTGCAGTACAGTCTTTCTTTCTGTTGCCGTTTTTATCTTTATCATCATAACGGCCGCCACCAAGACCAACAAGTATTTTCCCTTCTTCCAGAAAATCATCTTCAGTTTTTTCTTTCGGTAGTTTATTGGTTTTCCAAAATTCAATTTTTGCGCATTCCACTCCTGGAAATTTTTTCCTTCCATAATTTTTTAGTAAGTTGATCCCCAAACATTCCTCTCCGTGGACTCCTTCATGAGTAATGATAGTATCATACATACTCTCCTCCCCTTGGGTGCTAAAGGTTAAAAGCTATAAAAGTAACTTATATTAATATAAAATGAACAATATATTTATATATCATATTAAAGTAATATTGTCAAATATAATATAATTATTTTTATTTAATATAAGCTAAAAATGGCGAAAAAATGTAATAAAAATGAACTTAATTTTTTAAAGGTAAATAAATGCGAGCGATCGTCTAGGTTTGTGGTTGATATTCCGAAATGCTTAGAAGAAAAAACTATTCCAGAAAAGCTAAATAAAAGGTCAATTTTAAAACAATGCTTTGAAAAATTAGTTGAGTATGACTATAAGAATTTAAGTAATTTATATAAAATTTGGGTTTTTACAAAGTTATCATATTTTAAATTTAGGTATGTTATTTGGAAAGAAATACGTCCTTTTTTGACATTTAGCAAAAAAGAAAAAGAAAATATTAATAGCCAATACCAAGAATTATTAAAATAAGCTGTCAAGTAAGATTATAGAAAAAAAAGTATTAAAAGAAGAAGATAATACTGAAGCGGGAAAACCGTCTATTAATACCCAGGCCGCAACCAGCAGAATCCAAACAATAATAAAAGAGAGTTTTAAGCCTTATAATGAAAAATTTAAAGAGCTAGCTTTCTATAATTTATTTTTCTTTTTGTATTTTTTTATTACTCAATTCGGAAAATTTATTTATAAAATTAGTTAAGGAATCGGCTGGGTTATTATTTTTACTCTTAGATTTTTCTGGCTATTTACAATAAAAATAATAGATCTTAATAAAGTTATTATTAAGCAGGTTATTAGAGCAATAAAATTTATTAGTAATTATATTTATCAAAATATTGAGAAACAAATAAATAAGCTGGGAGAGTTACTAGCGCAAATGGTAAAAAGAAGAAAAGAAAAAAAATCTGAATATAAACCAGCGCAACTTCTACCAATTATAGTAGAAGAAAATAATATAATAAGCGAGAAAATCCGGCCAATAAAAATAAATATCTGGAAGCGGGCAGCAACTTTTGCCATAGTTTTAATAATATTAATTTTGCCGATTAAAGCTTTTACATATTACAAATCATTAGAAATTAATAAATTGCAGGGCCAGGTAATGGGCGCTTCGGAAGAAGCGATGAGTAATTTTTTGCTAGCTTCAGAGGCAGTCAGCGAGATGGATTTTAATAAAGCGGAAAATAGTTTTACAGCCGCTGGTGATAATTTTTTAAAAGCCGAAACCCAGCTAGAGGAAATTAACGGAATAATTTTTACGATCGCTTCGGTTATTCCGCAGGCGAATATGCAATTAGCGGCTGAAAGTAAAAAAATTATAGCAGCTGGCCAAACAGCCGCGGATTTAGGAGAAAGCTTAAGCATAGCCTTAGGAAGTATTTTTAATAATCCTAATAAAAATATTTTAGAAATTATTAATAGTTTTACTGCTGAGGGAAATATCGCTATTGCTGAAGCGAAAAAATTAAATAATGAGTTAAACGAAATTAATCTCGAGGCTATTCCTTCGCAGTATTCTCAACAATTTTTAGATCTTAAAGATAAGATGAATGTTTTTGAAAAAGGCTTAGAGGAATTTGTGAATATCGCTGATAAGCTAAAAATATTTTTAGGAGTAAACGAGGATAAGCGTTATTTATTAGTTTTTCAAAATAATACTGAATTACGGGCAACCGGCGGTTTTATCGGCAGCTATGCTTTAGTTGATATTAGCCAGGGAAAAATTGAAAATATTGAGGCGCCGGGCGGAGGGAGTTATGATACTGAAGGGGGATTAAGAGTTTTAGTCGCCGCTCCTGAACCCCTGCAGTTAGTTAATCCTTTATGGCATTTTTGGGATGCTAACTGGTGGCCGGACTGGCCGACCTCGGCTAAAAAGCTAATGTGGTTTTACGAAAAAAGCGACGGGCCGACAGTCGATGGAGTAATAAGCTTTACCCCGACTTTTTTAGAAAGGCTTTTAGAAATAATCGGTCCGGTTGATATGACCGAGGAATATGGCGTTATTTTAACTGCTGAAAATTTTTGGCTAACTACTCAGGAGATTGTTGAAGACAAAGGTGATCCGAGCCAAATAGAGAATAATAAACCGAAAAAAATTATCGGAGATTTAATGAATAAAATAATTTTTGATCTGCCAAAGCATTTAAATAAAAATACAATGATTGAGCTTTTAAAAACAACGGAAGAAAGTTTAAGCGAAAAGCATATTCTTTTTTATTTTACTGATTTAGCTACCCAGGAAGAAATTTCTAAGCACGGCTGGTCAGGCGAAATTTATAATACCAGATGGGATTATTTATCCGTAATAAATACTAATATTGCCGGCGGGAAAACTGATAAAAGAATAGAAGAAGAAATTAATCATTTAGCCGAAGTAATGGCCGACGGCTCTATTATTAACACGGTAAAAATAAAGAGAACTCATACTGGAATTAAAAATGAGCCATTTGCCGGAGTAAGAAACGTTGACTGGCTTAGAGTCTACGTGCCAAAGGGCAGTGAGCTAATTGAAGCTCATGGATTTTTAAAGCCAAATGATATATATTTTGAAGATCCTGACGAGTCTTGGCAAAAGGATGAACTTATAATAAAAGAAGAGGAAGGAAGCCAGGTTCATGAAGCAAGCGGGACTAGAGTTTATGAAGAAAACGAAAAAACAGTTTTTGCTAATTGGTCAATGGTTGATCCAGGCGAGACAACGACAATTTATTTAAAATATAAGCTGCCATTTAAATTAGAAAAAAAGGCAGTTGATGATAGGCTTTTTATCCAGATTAAGGAGTTAATTATCGGCGAGCAAAAAGAACTTTATCCCTACGCCCTGTTGGTTCAGAAGCAGGCCGGAGCAAAACCAAGTAAATTTATTTCCCGCTTTTCGCTGCCGGCTGAATTTATAAATATTTGGCAGTACGGAGGCGGTATGGTAAAGCAAAATAATGGCTGGCAGATTGACGACGAATTAAATATTGATAAATATTGGGCGACGGTGATGGAAGTAGCGAGCGAGAATTAAGAAGTAAATTAGGTACTTAGGGCATAGGGCTTAGGCGCCGAAGTTCAAGATTAAAGATTAATTTTACACCATAACTCAGGGATTTATTTTCATTCGCCGGTCGGCCTAATCCCTAAGTACCTAAGCCCTAATTTTTAATATTTCATTCATAATTCATGATATATTAGATTTCTAATAATCTAGTACCCAATATCTAAAATTTAAATGTATGATAAAAACAAAAAAAGAAAATAATGTTGAGATTAAAGAAGATAAGAAGTCAAGCGTTTCCGAGTTTATTAGACGGCCTTTACCGACCGAAGATGAGGTTGAAAAATTTGAAGATATAATTGAAGAAGAAGCTCGAGCGGATGATATTAAAGAAAGTCTAACCGAAATATACCAGGATGATAATGGGGACGTAGTAAATGTAAAAAAATTAGATATAAAAAGAAAAAGGGGATTTATTTTCTGGTTTTTCAGTTTTATCACTTTATCGGTTATCTTAGGCAGTTTAGGCTACGGGGTTTATTATTTTCTTTTTGCCGGCGGATCTGATGCAACCGCTTTCCAATTTTCAATCAGCGGCGAGGAAAAAGTGGTTGCCGGAGAAGAATTTTTTTACGAAATTGAATATCGAAATTTAAGCAATGTAAAAATTAATAATGCCAGAATAGAGGTAAATTATCCGGAAGATTTTATTATTTTAGACAGCTCGCCCCTGCCTGATGAAAAAAATTCGGTCTGGTTGATTAATAGTATTGAAGCTAAGGCCAGGGGAAGCATAAAAATTAAAGGAAAAATTATCAACAAAGAGGAAACTGAAAGTATTATATTAGCGAGAATTACTTATACGCCGGATAATTTTTCTTCTGAATTTAAAAAAGAAGCCTCGTTTACTGCATTAGTTAAAGCGACCGGGATCGATTTTAGCTTTGATAATCCCTCTTCAGTTTTAATCGGAGATGAAAATGAAATAATAATCGGAGTAAGAAGCCAAGAAGAAAATTATATAACAGATTTTATTATTGAAATTGAGCCTTTAGAAAATATGGAAATAATTAAGGTTGAAGCAGGCGAAAAAAGTAAAATAACGATTGAAAAATTAAAACCGACTAGCTATCGGATAAGTGGTTTAGGCGAAGAGAAAGAAGAGACAATTATAACCTATATATTTTTAGAAAAATTAGTTGATAGCCAGGAAATAATAATAAGGATAAATAAAGATGAAGAGGAAAATAAAGTTTACAATTTTGAAGAGAAAAAAATATCCCAGGAAATAATGAAAAGCGATTTAAATTTAACTTTAATAATTAACGGCACAAAAAACGATCAAGCAACAGAATTCGGCGAAACTTTGAATTATTCAATAGTGTATACCAACAAAGGCGAAACTACCATGACCGACGTGATGATTATGGCGGTTTTAGAAAGCGATTTTTTAGACTGGACGAGTTTAGCTGATGATAATAAGGGGAGAGAAAAAGGCAATACTATTACTTGGAGCAAGGAAGAAATTTCTAGTTTAGCTGAATTAAATAAAAACGATGAAGGGGTGATCGATTTTTCACTTAAGGTTTCTTCTTTTGACGAGTCTGATTTAGGGAAAAATTTCCAGATAAAAAGCTACGCCCAGTATAGCCTCGGCAATGAGGAAGAGTTTAAAGAAAATATTGATAATCGCAGTAATACAATAATTAATAAAATTAACAGCGATATAAAATTAAATGAAGAAGTTAGGTATTTTAGCGCGGATAATATTCCAGTCGGTAACGGCCCTTTACCGCCGAAGGTCGGAGAAGCGACTAGCTTTAAAGTTTATTGGACTTTAAATAATAATTTGCATGAATTAACTAATACTCGAGTGAAAGTTAAACTGCCTAATTATGTTAGCTGGGACAATAAAAACCGGACGTCAGTCGGCAGTTTAAATTACGATAGTAATAATCATGAAGTTGTTTGGCAGATCGGCCGTTTACCGATTACGGTTTACCGGGCAGACGCGGAATTTAATATTAGCATTACTCCGGTCGATAGCGATAAAAATAAAATAATGGTTCTGCTCCCGGGAAGCGAAGTCCAAGCGATTGATAATGAAACCGGGGCGACTATTGTAAAAAATACAAAAGCCAAGACAACAAAGCTGGAAGATGATGAAATTGCTGGTATGAATAGTGATGGAAGAGTGGAGTAACGTTTCACTTCATGTAACTCGTAACTCATAACCTGTAACGCAGAACAGAGAACAAGGAGCAAGGAACATGATGAAATTCCAAATTCAAAGCACCAAATTCCAAATAAATTACAAATCCAAAATCCTAAATCCTAAATATCCTAATAATCTCAAAAACCTCAATAATTTCACTCGTACATCATTTCTTAAATATTTATAAAAAATTATAATTTTATGAAAAAAAATGATTTTAAAATTATTTTAACCTTAAGCTTATTAGGCTTAAGTCTAGTTTTTATTTTTTTAATTTATCCAAAAATTATAAACAATTATGCCGAGGCTCAGTCAAAAGACGCGATTGCTATCCGGGTTATTCCTAATCCTAATCATATTAGCGCTCAACGCTGGTATGGGGAGCAGGGTTTTTCCGGTTCGCCGCAGGCAATTATTGTTGACGGCTATGAAGGAATAAGAGACGGCCGGACAGTTTATGTTAATGCGGCTAATATTCTTAATCCTACTGCAGCTTATGATCCAAATAATCCGGATAACCCTAATGGCCCGCAATTTTTTACTAATATTTATCTAATTTCCTACAACCAACAGGCGGAAAAATCTACCGTAGATATTTTTGGCCAAATTGTCAGTCATTGGCAGTTTAATACTAATTTAGCCAAAGGCAAAGATAATCAAGACAATGATGCGGTCTGCAGTGGAGATACGAATTTAAAATGTATTACTGATAAAGATTGCGCTGGCAATGGGTATTGTTCAAGTTTTAAAGCCCAAGTAACTCGGGACACAATCCGCTTAGCCCGTTTAAATGATATTGACACGAAACTAAAGCAGTACGGTCAGGTCCGTGGTTCTTATCCCCAACTTTCTGCCGGTACTTATTTGCCGAAAATAACATTTTCAACTTGGCCAAGCTGGCAGGATAATTTCGCTAAAGAGCTGGGCGGCAGCCTGCCGGTTGATCCGATAAATAAATTCGCTGATTGCTCATTACCAGCTGGGTATGCTACTACTACTTGCTGGAATGAGAGTGAAAAGAAGTTTAGATGGTCTTTAGACGGAATTCCTGACAACAGTCATGTTTTCCGCTATCAAGCAACAAGTACAAATACTTATGAACTATGCGCTTTTGCCGAAACTCCTTTTATAACAAATAGTTGTAATTCAGAGTGTATTCCAATGTGCTTTGACCGAGCTTGCGGCTTTAGCGGCTGTAAAGATGCGGATAATAAAGATATTTATTGTGGGACTTGTACGGGGGATAGTACATGCAACGAAGATGAAGGTCGTTGTTATACAGATTGCCCAAGTAGCGGTGGAATTTATGCGGGCTGCAAAGATTTAGATAAACTAGATAACGCTTATGTAGTTCCAGGAAAATGTACTAATGCTGATGAGAAATGTTATAAATGCAATCCTGGGTATAGCTGGAATGGTTCAATATGTGTTGGAAGTCCTTGTAAAGATAATGACGGTGATGGATATGGTGTCGCAGGAGCTACAACAGGTTGCAATTATCCAGACGCTGATTGCAAAGATGATCCAAAAACAGAGCCAGAAGCTGCGAATATTCATCCAGGTGCAAAGGAAATTTGTGATAATAAAGATAATAATTGCGATGGCACTGTTGACGAGAACTGCGATAGAGATAGTGATACTTATTGCGATTGTAATCAGACTATTAATATTAGTAATACTCGCCTAAGTATTTGTCCAGGCACTGATCCTTCTAGCGCAAATTCAATAAAAAATTCTTGTGATTGTAATGATAATCCAGCTGTTGACTCCAAAGCGCCGAATATAAAT
>JBDRCJ010000160.1:0-2250 GCA_043821805.1 Patescibacteria group bacterium | reverse complement strand
AAAGAAGAACAGGCAAAATTTTATGCCGTGATTAGAAAATACTTCCATGAGCGAACAAATTTCAGCCATACTGAAAAGAAAACTTAACGATCTTGCCGCTTACGGCGAAATTAACGCGGAGACGCGCCAAAATGCCCTTAAAGAAGAGCTTCAGTTTTATGTTCTTAATTTTATCTATCATCATCCGGAATACGGCAAATGGATTATGTACGGCGGCTCGGCCCTGCGCATTATTCACGAACTTGACCGCATGTCGGTTGACTTGGATTTTGAAATTTCCAGCGAAATAACTGAAAATTTTTTAGAAAAACTGAAAATAGAGGCTGAAAATCATTTCGCCAATACCTATGGCGCCGGAGCTGATTTTCTTACGGTTAAAATAAATAACGGCAGAGGATTGCTCTTAAAATTTAACATTAGCGATGAATTAAACTTTGGCCATGCCTCAAAACAGGTTCATGTAAAAATTGACCTTAATCGCTTCATTGCTCCGAAAACCGTAACTGAACATAGGCCGATAAACCGCGGCCAGCTTTCTTTCGTAATCGCGGCCTATAATATGAGCGCGCTAATGGCGAGCAAGATTGCCGCGATTTTCCTGCGCGAATCTCGCGGAGTGGATAAAAATATTTATGATTATAAAGGGCGCGACATCTACGATCTGCTTTGGTATATGAGTAAAAAAATCGTGCCGGATTTTGATTATCTTAACGCAAAATTAAAAGAAAAAGGAGCGGAAACAGCGGATATTAAAGCGCTGTTTGATAAACTTACCATGGACATTCTTAATTATGAAAAAATGGATGATCTTCTAAAGGCCGACCTTAAATATCTTTTTGAAAACCAGTCCCAGTTTGAAAATTGGTTTAAAGATTGGCGGAATAGCTATTTGCGACTGCTTGATGATTACAAAATAAATACTGTCGCGGCGTTAGCGAATGTTCAGATATATCAGCATTTTTCTTCTTCCAGCTTTTTATTTACATATACCTATAACACTGAAAATAAAAAATTAGTTTATATTCGTTACATTATAAGTGATTACTGGATTAATTTTGATGAGGGGAGTTTACTGATTGAAGCGGATAAAAAAATAGAAGATAAGATAAAATTTTCCAGTGATGGCTGGAGTTCAAACCCTACACCCGAGGATGAACTTAAAAAGTACGCTACACTGTTTTACCAGAAAACCGAGAGCTATCTCAAAAAAACTAATCGCATAATTCTCGGCGATAGTATTATAACTAAGGTTATTCGCATGACCGCTGATAATTTAAATCCAAAAGAGCAAATTTTACTCAATAAATCAGCTTTGCTTTCTCGCGAATTGGAGCTGGACGATTTATTAAAATAATATTTAATCATGTCTATCTTAACTAATAAAAAAATACTGGTTACTACTTATCCAAACCCCGACTTAGACGGTATGGCTTGCGCTTTTGCTTATGCTGAATTTTTAAATAAAAAAGGGTATGATGCGATCACCGGTATTTTTGGCGCCCCGCACAGAGAAGCGCAATTCGTTTTAGATAAATTCAATATAAAAATCAATCATTTGGAATCATTGCCCGAAGGACGTGAAAATATAATACTGGCGGACGTGAGCAATCCGGAAGCTTTGCCTAAACCGATTAAACCCGAACAAGTAATAGAAATTATTGACCATCGAAAAACAAACAAAGCGGTAAAATTTGTAAACGCTAAAATCCAAATTGAAATGGTCGGCGCCTGCGCGACTTTAATAGCCGAAAAATTTAGAAAAAATAATTTGCCTATTTCTAAAGAAGCCGCTATTTTGCTATATCCGGCCATCGCTTCAAATACAATAAATTTTCAAAGCAAACTAACAACTGATCGGGACAAAAATATCAGCGAATGGCTAACCAAACAGACCGCATTTCCGGAAAATTTTATCCGCGAGATATTCACCGCCAAATCAAATATTACCAAACCTTTAAAAGAAATTTTACTTGAAGATTTTAAGACTTCAAAATTCAATAATACCGCGGTTGGCATCGCCCAGCTGGAAATTATTAATGCCAATCAATATATAAAAAATAACCTTCCGGAAATAATAAAAATATTAGCGGAAATTAAAGAACAAAAATCTTTAAACTATATATTTTTAAACGGCATAG
The DNA here is from genome assembly GCA_043821805.1 of Patescibacteria group bacterium. Taxonomy (GTDB): domain Bacteria; phylum Patescibacteriota; class Patescibacteriia; order Patescibacteriales; family CAYMCJ01; genus JBDRCJ01. Next base: position 112 of record JBDRCJ010000160.1, on the reverse strand, counting down.
ACTTGCGTGGCGCGGGCAATACGTTTGTGGCGGTTAATGACATTGATATAAAATTGCTGGAATCAATCTTAAATATAAAATTTAATAACCATCTGGCTACTAGCGGCCGGAT
>JBDRCJ010000159.1:0-5388 GCA_043821805.1 Patescibacteria group bacterium | reverse complement strand
TAAATAATAATTATATCAACTGAAAAGAAATAATAATAAGTAGTATAAATAATAAACACCAGTAAGCATAAAAACGCTTGCTACTATATATCTCATTGCCTTTTCTACTTTCTGAGCTATTTGGAATGCCTTGCTGACTTTCTGCATTGAAAAAGCTATAAGAAAAGAGAATATAATCACAGGCAACCCCGTTCCTAAAGCAAACAAAGGGGGTAATAATAAACTTTCAGTTGACTTAAGAACCAAAGGGATCAAGACACCAAAAAACAAAACTCCGCTATATGGACAGAAAGCCAAAGCAAACAAAACGCCTAAAAGCAAAGAGCCGATATAACCTTTTGAAGATAGCCATTCTTTTAATTTTTCTATTCTCTTGTTCTTTGATCCTGCGTTAATCTTTATAACCCCGAACATCATCAAACCGATCACAATTAAAATAGGCCCCAAAATTTTATCGCCCCAGCCTTGAAAAATATCTGAAATCTGGAAAGATGATAAGCCGAAATATATTAAAGTGGCTAAAAGAGTGTAACTGATTCCTCGTCCAATCGTATAAAACAGGCCATTCAGTAATGTGTTTTTAGTAGTTTTAATCTCTTTAGAAATATAAGCTATGGCTGTGATATTGGTAGCCAAGGGGCAGGGGCTAATGGAAGTTAAAATACCGAGCAAAAAAGCGGTTAAAAGCGGAATATTATAATTGTCTATTAAAACATTAATGAAATCCATATTATTTGCCTAATAAGGAATTTAACCTATCCCTTAAATAGCTTTTAAATTTGTTCTCGTCCGTCACTAGCCGCCACACATTTACATCTTGGCCAATATCGTCTTGGTTATTTTTGACGGCATTGATAAACAATGAAGAGCCGCTGGCTTTGAATTTTTCGGCTACTTCCCTATTTTCTGGCAACTCAACATTTATTTCCTGAAAATCTATAGTCCCATTTTGAATCTCTTCAGCGAAGTTATCCTCAATTGTTTCCTTTACATATTTGCCGATTGTCAGGCAGGAATAACATCTCTGCGTTCGATGAAAATAATATACCTCAAGTTTGTCCGCTACGGTTTCAGCACTCGAAATCGGATAGCCATTTGTTTTTTGATTACTTGTGTTAGTAGTTTGTACTTTTTTGTTTATATTCGTTACGCTGTCTCCAGTAGAAATTTGTTGGCCACAGCCAGTAAGAGCGGAAGTAAAAATAAATAATAAAAAAACTGATGATATTTTTTTGAACATATTTTTATTTAAAAAGTAAAAAAATTAAAAAAATAACCAAGAATCATAATCCCTATTGATGTAACTACAATAAAAGCTGACAATAACTTCCAATTCATGGCTTTTTTAAGAATTAAAATTCCGGGAATTGATAGAGTTACTGTTGCGGTCATGAAGGCGAGTGAGGTGCCAAGAGGTATGCCTTTCCCGGTCATAGCCTCAACTACAGGAATTACGCTTACTGAATTAGCATAAAGAGGCATACCTAAGATCACCGCCATTGGAACTGCCCACCAATCTTTGATTGATAAATATGTTTCAACAAAATCTCTTGGAACAAATCCATGTATTAAAGCACCTAAGCCGACGCCAATTAAAACATAAGGGGCAATACTTTTTGATATATTCATTCCGTCTTTCCACCAAATCTTTAGTCTTTTTGAAAGTGGGATTGTTTTAACGTTGTTTGCTTCTACCGCATCTTTTTGGGTGGTAAACTTCAAAAAGTCTGGGTTAACATGTCTATCCATTTTTAACCTTTGAATAATCATGCCAGCGAGCATAGCAATAGCAATACCAACAGCGTTGTAAGTCAAAGTCATTTTAATTCCGAAAATTGATGGAAAGATAAAAAGAGAGGCCTCATTAACAAGTGGCGAGGCAATTAAGAAAGCAAAAGTAACCCCTAGGGGAATACCAGCACTAACAAAACCAATAAACAAAGGTATGGATGAACAAGAGCAAAAAGGAGTTATCACACCAAGAAGAGCCGCTAATAGATAATCAAATCCATACCATTTTCTCTTTGTTAAAATATCCCTAATCTTTTCAACTGGAAAATAGTAGCGAGTTATCGCCATTACATAGTTGATTACTAGGAGTAGTATACCGATTTTAATAGTATCGTAAACAAAAAAATTGATTGCTTCTCCCCAGTATTTATCAGTGATGTTTAACCAATTATACGTCACTAGATCGGCAAATATTTGAATGGGTTTAAATATATCCATATTTGAAGTTAACAATTACCTCCGCAAGAACATCCTCCTCCGTCCGCATTGGCTTGTGGTAAATTATCTTGCAAAGAATTTTTTATATCGTCTTCACTTTTGCCTCCGCCAGTTAAAACTGGTTTACCGTCAATTGCTAAAACAGGGCTGGACATCACTCCCATTTCAATCATTTTTGAAGCATCAGTAATGTATTCAACTTCTGCATTTATGCCCAGATCAGAAACCACTTTTTTCGTGGTTTCGAATAATTTTTTACAGGTTGGGCACCCTGATCCCAAGACTTGTATTTGCATAGTATTATTTTGTAAATAAATTATTTATTATCTTTTGAAAATCATTTATCTTTTTTCCTCCTTGACTGTATAGCACTTTTACACCTTGTTTTTTTGATTTTACAAACCCGGTTTCTTTTAACTTGGACAAATGGTATGAAACAAGATTCTGAGGCAAGTTCAAGTTCTTATATATATCGCAAACACATATCTCATCGTGTTCTTTTATTAAACACAAAATACGAAGTCGGTTGACATCGTTCAATATATCAAAATCCCTTTTAAGGTCATTTAATTTATTTTGTTTCCGACTGCCTTTCTGGCAACATTCATCTGTCATATTTATTATTATATATTAATATATAGATTATATCAATAGCTATTGATATAATAATAAGTTCGAACGTCCGATCCGGGTATACAAAAATAACACCTAATATTAGGTGTTATTTTCTTAGCTCCCCCTATTGGACGCGTTTAGAACTTTTGATTGGGATGAAATAGGTATAAATTTACAAAAATTAACAATAAATCTAAAAAATTTAATCATTGATAAATAAACTATGTAAAGGAATAAAAAGAATGGCAAGCAACCCTATAATGACTGACGCATAAACAAGAACAGACCGTTCTTTATTTTTTCTTATAGCTATTATCCCCAAAATAAAAGCAATGATAGTTGTAAGGGCTAGAACTGGAACAGTCACGTCCCACCAATGGTCATCATAAGAAAGTATGCCAAGCACATTGACTAGAATAATTGAGACGACAATTGTTATTAAGAAAAAGGCATTCAGCACGACAGACCATTTTCCTGATTTTGTTTGTGGTTGTAGTTTCATATAATTTTAATAATAAATTTCAATCCGGATAATTAACGGGAAAAAAGGAACTCACCAAGCAAAAACATTACAAGAGTAAGGATATACAATACTGTCAAAGGTTTCCAAATTGACCATTCTTTGTGTTTGATGATAGTATAAATTCCAACAAAAAAAGATAGCGGACCAGAAAGTGAAAACATAATGGAGAGTAAATTGGCGAGTATCGAGAGTAAAGGACTAGCGGCAATTATTGCGGGGTCTCCTCCTATGGCAGTTGCAAAAAGGACTGAAATCGCCGTCAGTACGACTAAAGCTATACCAAGCCCGACTGCCCATTTACCTGAACGAGATTTTGGGATAAAATCTATTTTCATATATTTCTATTCTAGCAAAAAACCGCCTGTTTGAGAAGGCGGTTGGTCGTAGCTCCGCGGATTGCATATTTACCGAACTATATAATATCTATGCTCTAATAAAAAATAATTATGAAAAAATTATTTTTTAATTAAACACTCACCTGCAATATATGATTTTACAAGCGGATTTTTACAGGCGTTACAGGCGTTAGAAAAGGTTTCTTCTACCGGATTGCATGGTGCTTTTATGCATTGAATTTCAACCATGGCGCACACGGGAGTATAATCATCGGCGCAAACATCCGCATTCCTTTGTTCGGGCAGACAATCAATTATTGCGCTTTGGCGCTCGGGTACACGAAATGTTTGAACGGCGCCCTCAAAAACTTTTGTAATATTGCTTTCCTGATCATACGGAAATTGCGTAAGCGTAATCACTCTTTGAATATCAGCGAAATACACATAGCTAATAGCTTTTCCTGTGGCTCCAGCTGCTTCGCTTTGTACGCGAATCATGGAATATCCGTTGACCACAACGTTTTCTCTGCTGATAAAAAGCTCATTTTTCTCGGTCATACCATTTTTCTCAAGCCAATCGTCGTACGTAGTAACGCCGGCAATATCCGTAATATTATTTACCGTTATATAAAAATTCGACCCGATAGCATAACCTTCAGTATTGGACGGAATATTAAGATCTTTTTCTTGAGTAAAAATAACACTTTGACCGTTTTCATGAGCAAACCAGCCGGAAGGAATATTAAGTGAATAGTTTATCGGACCCTTGGTTTGAGTAAAAGTTTCTGAACTAGGTTTGCTTACGATTGACGAATTTAAAATAACTTCAAAATCTTCTAAAGATAATTTAGCCGTATCCCAATTATAAAAAACCAAGCCGGGGAATTTAATGCTTTTTAGATTTACCAATCCGGCTAGTCGTCCGGCGCCGACGCCGAACACCGGACCCTCTAGGCCGTCTCTTTCAGCGGCAAAGCTTTTGTCATCAAGAATTAATATTTCCCCAAAATCTTTCTTAATAATCTTTAGCGGCTGAATTTCATAACCCTTTTCGCCTTTGCCCGAAAACAACTTAAAATAGTATTTGCCGTTTTCTTCTAAAAATCCGCGCGTATCCGTAATCATTAATTCGCGTCCGGCAGTATAGTCGTCGGTAACGCCGCCTATTTCCAAACTAGAAAATTCAGAAAAAGTTAAGGCTATTTTTTCTCCGGTTTCGCCTCCTGGTCGTTTTCCTGGTCCGGCTATGCTAGTTATAACCGCCCCGAATTTTAACGGATAATTAAACGAAAGGCCCAATTGTTCGTCACTAAAAGTTGTTGTTTGGCTGACACTTTCTTTGGCCGGATAAAAATAAAGTAATGCGGCCACAACGGCAACACACACAATAACAAGAGGAGCAAAAATCAATAATTTTTTATTCATAAAATTATATTATATATTATAGTTATATTATAGTTGTTTTTTTACATAACTGCAATATGTATTTTAACTTATTTATTCTGCTTCTGTATAAAAAAATTACCCAATATTAGGGTAATTTTTGTTATGCTCCCGGGGTCGGATTCGAAGCTCCTCGGTGCCTTCCTCGGGGCCGAAACTTCAAAACAGGGCTTCAATTCGAATCAATGACCCGCAGAAACAAATAAAAAGTGTACACTTGGGTGTACACTTTTTATTTTGCTC
>JBDRCJ010000158.1:0-4158 GCA_043821805.1 Patescibacteria group bacterium | reverse complement strand
AAGCCATAATATGCTGGCTGACTGATTCCTGGTGGTTTTCAGCAAAAAACATTATCCAGCCGGCATCGCGGATTGTCATCGCATCCTGGTGATCATTCCAAATAGTAATCGGGGCAGACACTCCTCGGTTAGCGCAAGTTAGAACTACTGGCAGGCGCATGCCAGCAATATTAAATATTACTTCAGCCATTAATAAAAGGCCCTGGGAACTTGTAGCAGAATAAACCCGGACTCCGGTAGCGCTAGCGCCTTCAACAATAGAAGCAGCCGCAAATTCGCTTTCTGCCCGAACATATTCGTAATCAGCTTCACCATCAGCCTTAAATTTAGCTAAATCTTCCACAATATGAGTCTGTGGTGTGATTGGATAGGCGGAAATTACAGCCGGTCCAATATTTTTTATGGTTAGAGCGATTGCCCTAGAACCCTCAAGTATCTGAGATCTTTGGGATATTTGAGATTTTTGGGAGGTTTGGGATTTTTCAGTCATGTTTTTATAATTTTTGTGATTGAATAAATTTTAATAATAGATAACCACATTTATTAATTAATTCTAATAATTTTAAATAATCTTGGCAGTTAATATAATTTAACTCATGCGCAATCTCAGCAAAGCAGTCTAATTCAACTAAAGATCCTTGGGCAATATTAAAAAAGTTACATCTGTCTTTATAATATTTTTTCGCATTGCCTTCTGCAATATTCGCCAGAAAAGAATAAGCAGCTCTTCTCATCTGTGATACCATGGCAAATTTTTCTTCCGGTGGGAATTCTTTAGTTATTTGATAAATAAAAATTGTTAATTCTTTTCCTTTTTGCCAAACAATTAATTGCCTAAAAGAATCTTGATACTTCATTGTTTTGTGGGATAAATGGAATTCTTGTGATTTTTAGGATATTTTGTGATTATAACTATCCCAATAATCCCAAATATCCCAACCATCCTAAACATCTTACTTTTTATCCAATTCCATAATAATAGCCTTGACTGGGCATTCGGCCGCACAGAGGGCACAGCCTTTGCAGAAATTATAATCTACTTTTGATTTTAATTTATTATTTATTTTAACCATTTGAATAGCATTCTCCGGGCAGACCTTAGCACAAGTGCCGCAGCCAGTGCATTTATTTAAATCTCTTTTTGGAATATAAGTGCGCCAGCCGCCTGTTTTATTTTTTAAAGTTGAGCCAGGCTTGGCAGTAATTTTAATTTTCATATTATAGTTTTTTGTATGCCTGGTTAATGGCATTAATATTTTTGTTAATTATATCTTGCCCTTTATTTAGAAATTTCTGTTTAATAGCTTTTTTTAATCCTTCTAAGCTAACTAAATTAGTTGCTTTAGAAAAAGCGCCGAGAATAACCGTGTTAACAATATTTTTACCAATAGTAGCTAAAGCAATTTTTGTGGCATCAACCAAGAAGATATTTTTTTCCGGCAAGTTTAAATTTAGACTTTTTTTATCTTTAGTCGTATTAATTATTAATAAAGTTTTTTTATCCGCCCCCTTGGTAACGTCAACAGTACTAAGTAGGGTAGCATCTAGGACGATTATAATATTTGGCTGGTAAATTTGTTCCCTAGTTCTTATTAATTTATCATCTATGCGGGCGTAAGCCTCTATCGGCGCGCCGGTTCTTTCCACGCCAAAAGAAGGAAAAGCCTGGGATACTTTCTTATCGTAAAAAGCGGCAATAGCGATTAATTCAGCGGCCGTTACTACGCCCTGACCGCCACGGCCATGGATACGAATTTGATGCATAAATATAATGCGAATCTACAAATATATGCAAATACAGCAAATACTGCAAAAATGCAAATATAATTTATAAATTTGATTATTTTTTATTTCAACAAATTAACCTATAACCTATAACTTATAACTGATGGCTAGAACGCTGAACTATTCTTTTAGCAGTGTGTCGATTAGCTGAATAAATAAAGTATATGGTATATCACCTTCAATTTTATAGCCGTTGATAAACCAGGTCGGTGTACCTTTAACTCCCAATTTTTCTCCTTCGGTATAATCTTTTTTTATGTCGGTTAAATACTTTTCATTATCTATGCAATTATTAAATTTATTTATATCAGCGCCGATTTGATTAGCTAAGTTTGTTAATTCGCTATAATTAGATATTCCCTGGTTTTGAAATAATTTATCGTGCATTAGCCAGAAAAAACCTTGCTCGCCAGCACAACGGGCGGTTAAAGCCAAAAGAGTAGATTCTTCGGAAACAACCGGGAAGTCTTTAAATATTATTTTAACGTCAGTTTTGTATTTTAGGCTAATTTCTCGAATTTTTGGATAAGTATTTTTACATACTGGGCAGCTAAAATCAGCGAATTCCACAATCGTTATCTTAGGATTAGAGGCGCCGAACCAATAATTATTATTATCTTCAAGTTGATAAGTCTGACCACTTAGAATTTGGGTAGCCAGGCTTCCATCTGTTAGATTATTTTTAATCTTTTTTGAAATATCTAGAATATATAAGGTGAAGGCAAGAATAAAACTGAGAATAAAAATAATAACAATAATTAGAATAACTCCCCACCATTTTTTATACCATGGCTTATATCTGGGTAATAATTGATTGTCATTAATTTCCATTGAAATAGTAGTAAATTTAGATTATAATATGAATAAATAACATAAACCGAACATTCCGATCAGCCGACTGGCGGATCGTAGATTTGGATTATTATAATTATACCATTTTTAATATGAATAAACAAAATATAAACAATTTAGAAATTGATTTAGAAAAAAAATATCAAAAAAGAGATAAGAGAAAAAGGCCGAAGATGAAGGTTAGCGGTGCCGGCGTGAAAGAATTGCAGAAAATAATTATTAAAAAATAGAAAATTTTAGGTATATATTGTTTGTTATTAGTAAAATTAGTTATAAGCCATATGAAGATTTTATCATGGAATGTAAATGGGATTCGAGCAGTAGTAAAAAAAGGTTTTAAGGATTTTTTAAAAAAGGAGAAGCCGGATATCTTATGCCTGCAGGAAATAAAAATATCTGGTTCAGCGCGAGAAAAAGAAGAGTTTTCCTCCAAAGGCGGACCAGCTTCAGGCTGGGATTTTTTAGATTATGAAGAATTTTGGAATTCGGCTGAGCGACCTGGCTATAGCGGAACTGCTGTGTTAGTTAGAAGGTTGAAAGCCTGCCTGCGCAGTCAGGTTAAAAGTTATAAAGTCGGGTTAAATAATAAGATATTTGATGCCGAAGGCCGGGTGCAGACTATGGATTTAGGAAAATTTTATTTAGTAAATGCATATTTTCCTAATGCAAATCATGAATTATCTCGTTTAAATTTTAAGCTGGAGTTTAATGATGCAATACTCAAATATTTAAAAAAATTAGAAAAATTAAAGCCGGTAATAATTTGTGGTGATTTTAATGTTGCTCACGAAGAAATAGATTTAGCCAGGCCGAAAGATAATATCGGCAACCCTGGTTTTACTAACGAAGAACGTGCTTGGATGACGAAATTTTTAAAAGCAGGATTCGTAGATACTTTTCGTTATTTTAATAAAAATAAGATAGAATATAGTTGGTGGAGTTACCGATTTAATGCCCGGGAAAGAAATATTGGCTGGCGGATTGACTATTTCTGTGTGTCTGATAAAATGCTAAAATATGTAAAAAATGCGTTCATTTTAAATTCAATAACAGGTTCCGACCATTGTCCGGTTGGGATAGAATTGAAGTGAGATTATTGGGAAGATTGGGATAGAACTCGGGTGAGATTTTTGGGATAGTTGGGATAGTTGAGAAAATTGGGATTTTTGGGATAGTTGGGATTTTTGGGATAATCGAGATTAACAAGGAGGCATATTATGGCTAAGTTTAGAAAATATGATATTGGATGTGATTTATGTGAAGATTTGAAAGTAAAATATGATAAAGAGATGTCTCTATTTAACTTTACCTGTCCTTCTTGCCAGAGAAAGTGGCGATTGTTTGAAGGTGAGTGGAGTTTAGTAATTAAAGCTGAACTATTGCAAATGATGGGAAAAATTAATATGTTGCCTGTTGGAAGGAGAAAGCAATGAAAATAAATAAGGATGAAGAAAAAGAATTTGAGGGGATTAGACAGAAAATGATAGCCAAAAATTCCTTCGGAGGAATTACATTTTATAT
>JBDRCJ010000157.1:0-5947 GCA_043821805.1 Patescibacteria group bacterium | reverse complement strand
AATGGCGGCGCAAAAAGGAGGGGATGCGAAAAAGCAAGCTGAAGCGGAAAATTTTTTATCTGGCACTTTAAAGACTTTATTTGCTCTATCGGAAAACTACCCTGATTTAAAAGCTAATGCAAATTTTTTAGAATTACAGCGAGAATTATCTGATACAGAAAATAAAATAATGGCATCCCGGAGATTTTATAACGGCAATGTTCGAGACTTTAATACAAAGCTGCAAGTCTTTCCGACCAATATAATCGGCAATATGCTTGGTTTTAAAGATCGGATTTATTTTGAAGTCAAAGATGAAAAAGAAAAAGAAGCGGTAAAAGTGAAATTTTAGATCACATAACACGTAATGCTTTTTAACTTTTGCATGTTTCATGTTTTATGTTACATGTTTTATGTTATATGATTTATGGCAACTTTATATACACATGCAGACTCAAATAAGCGGAAGAGCTGGCTGCTCTTGTCAGGATTTTTTATTTTAGTTATAATAATTGGTTATGTTTTTAGCCAAGCAATGGAAAGCCCGGGTATTCTTTATTTAGCCGTTGGTTTAAGCATTATTATGTCGTTTGTTAGTTATTGGTGGAGCGACAAAATTGTCTTAACAATGAGTAAGGCGAAATTAATTGATCATGACAGCAACCGCGAACTTTATCATATTGTCGAAAATTTATGCATTACAGCCGGTTTGCCTCTGCCTAAAATTTATTTGATTGATGACACTGCGCCAAACGCTTTTGCTACCGGACGCGACCCGAAGCATGCGGTCGTGGCTGTTACTAAGGGGTTACTTGAAAAGCTAGATAGAAGCGAACTGGAAGGAGTGATTGCCCATGAATTATCTCATGTCGGGAATCGCGATATTTTATTAGCTACTTTGGTGACTGTGTTAGTCGGTATAATAGTGTTGTTAGCCGATTGGTTTAGGCGCTGGACTTTTTGGGGAGGTGGCAGGAATAGGGATAGTAATAAAGGCGGTCAGCTGCAAATAATAATTATGATCGTGGCGATAATTTTATCAATCCTGGCTCCGATCTTTGCTTATTTAATGCAGTTTGCCATTTCGAGAAAACGCGAATTTTTAGCTGATGCTAACGGCGCTTTGCTTACTCGTTACCCCGAAGGTTTAGCTAAAGCATTAGAAAAAATATCAGCTGATGCCGAACCTTTAGAAGTAGCTAACCGGGCAACTGCCCACCTTTATATCGCTTCACCGTTTAAATCTAACGTACGAGGAAAAAAAATAGGTTTTTGGACAAAAGCCTTTATGACGCATCCGCCGATAGAAGAAAGAGTTGCCGTTTTAAGAGGAATGAGGAGTTAGAGATTGACGATTACCGATTTCCGAACGATGTTTATTGATTTAAGATTTTTTAGATTTAAAGTTATCAGAGAAATAATTAGTTTGATATATTAAAATATTTTTAAGTTATTTATTTACCTTGTTCATGCTATTATTGATTTAAGTAAAAGAAGTTTACTTAGAAATTAATAATTAGTAAAATAAAAAGCCCCTGTCAATTCGACAGGGGACAATTTGAATTTATTTTTTATCGAATATTCAGATTTTTAATTTCTTTAAACTCACAATAATTCTGTCTGATAATCTCATGCCTAAACTCAACCCCATTTTATTTAGCACCTCGTTTAATTCTAAAAAAGACTTTCTGCCTAGATTTTTTATATATAAAATTTCTTTTTCGGTTTTCTGTACTAATTCTCCGATAGTACGAACTTCTTTGTTTTTAAGGCAATTATGGATTCTGACCGAAACTTCTAAGTGGTTGACCGGTAGCGAAAGTGTCTTAATTAGAGCCAGGTCTTGCTCATTATAAATAAATCCATCAGGCGGAATAAATAAACTTTTATTTTCCTGCAATTCAATAGTTAAATCTAGCAACCTTTTTTTAAGAAGTTCGTTTTCTTTTATTATTACAATTAAAGATTCAAAAAAGAAGACTAAATTACAATTTTTTTCTAACCATCTTTTTATTTCCCTTTTTGCTTTATTTATAATTTGACCAGCAAATGATCTAGAAAATTTATATTTATTTTTAATTTGTTTATAAGTATGGATTTGATAATATTCATCTGATTCAGACGATTTTCTTAACCCATAGCGCATACGAACAATGTCATCTTTTCTGGGATCTAAGGTAGCTAAGGCTTTTTCAATTAATTTTCCCCTTTCTTTTTTAAAGATTGGAATAATTTGGTTATTTTTTACCGCAAAACCGAGCAATAAAACATCTACATTAAATAGGTCACATAACAGTATATCATAGCCGTTTATGAAACTTAATTGAATTTTTTTTATTTTCAATGTACATCCTCCTTTACTTGATTAATAATATATACTACTATAGATAAAATATTAGTAATTAACAAAAAAGTCAATAAAATTAATTATTTTACATGTTCCATGTTTCATGTTTTGTGAAATTATATGACAATACAACAAATTTATGATTTAGCCATAAGCCTTGGTATTAAGGCTGATCTTCGGGGACCGGCTAAAGTAAAAAAATATTTAGAGCGGGCTAAACAAAAATATGAAAAATTAAGCAAAGAGGTAAAAGCTGAATTTGACCAAGAAAAATTAATAAATCCATATAGCGATACTAGGATTTTGAATATTGGCAAAAAGAAAGATATTAAAAAAGTATTGGCGGGAATTGATATTAAAGGCGCAGAATTATTATTAGCCGATAAAATGGGTGATATTGATTTAGTGATATCCCACCATCCGGCTGGTAAAGCTTTGGCCGATCTACACAGCGTAATGGATCTACAAGCGGAAGTTTTAGCCCAGTTCGGGGTACCGATTAATATCGCCGAATCAGTTATTAGCCCTCGAATTTCCGAAGTTAGCCGCGGGGTGTCGCCGATTAACCTTAACCAGGACGTTGATATGGCTAGAATATTAGACTTAAATTTTATTTGCACGCATACACCGGCTGATAATTTAGGCGCGGATTATTTAACTAAGCTGATAAAAAGAAAGAAACCGGAATATCTTGAAGATTTAGTCGGGTTGATAAAGGACATTCCCGAATTTAAAGAGGCAGCAAAAATTAAAGCTGGGCCGAAAATTTTTGTTGGCAAGCCGGAAAATAGTTGCGGGAAAATAGCCGTGGTTGAATTTACCGGCGGTACTAGTTTAAATAAGGAAATATACGAAAAAATCGCTCAGGCCGGTATTGGCACAATCGTCGGCATGCATATGAACGAAGAAAATCGGATAGAAGCGGAAAAATACCATATAAACGTCGTTATTGCCGGACATATGGCTTCGGATTCGCTAGGCATGAATTTATTTTTAGATGAATTAGAAAAGAAGAAAATTAAAGTTATACCGATTTCCGGCTTGATTAGAGTAAAAAGATAAGATATTAGATAAAAAATTCCCTCGCAGTTAAGAGGGAATTTTTTATTTTTCACATTTTAATGTATAATATAGTTATATGGATACTCATATAGTAAGAAGAATTAAAGTTATTGAATGGATAATAAAGGCCAGATGGTTTTACATGAGCGGTATATTTATAATTGGAATACTATCTAAGACTTTAAGCGAATCAAACGTCAGTTTCCCTTTTAGCTTCATGATTTTTTTATTAGTTAGTTTTTTTGTTATTAATTTATTCTTTTATTTTAGCATAAAAAGAATTAAAAAGAATTATTCCCATCGGCTTTTATCAATTATTAGCCATATGCAAATAATAATAGAGTTAGGCTATTTTATTATTATTATGCATTTAGCCGGCGGAATAGAAAGTATTTCAACTATTTTTTTCTTTCTAGTAGTTGTTTCTGCCTCATTAATTTTTGGCGCTAGGGGTTCAATAATTACCGCTATTATTTCCGCGGTTTTAGTTAATTTATTAGTTATTTTTGAATATTACGGAATAATCTCTCATATTTCTCGTTATGGGGTAGCTACTTTAGAATTTCAAAACCTGCAAATTACTCTAACAAAGACGGTAACAACATCAATTTTCTATTTAATTGTTGGTCTATTTGGTGGGTTTGGTTCAAATTTACTTCTACGCCGGGAAGATGCTTTAGAAGAAAAAACTCAACAATTAAATCAAAAAACAAAACTTTTAGCTAAACGAGAAGAAAAATTATCAGAAATAAATCAACAACTTATTGAAGAAAGAAATAAAATTAGCGCGATAATAAATAATTTTATAGATCCAATAATTTTTATCGATAAGGAGAAAAAAATTAGCCTTTTTAATCCGGCGGCTAAAGAAATTCTTAATTTAGCTTCTTCAGTAATTGGGAAAAAAATTGAGAGTAAAAATAATTTCAGTTTATTAAATTTTAATAAAATTATTAAGAATAAACATGGAATAAAAAGATTAAAAGATAAGGTGCATGGCTACAATACCGAGGAAATAAAAATAATTTATCATAATCAAGATAGAATCTATAAAGTAATAACCGCTAAAGTTAGCCGTGAAGACGAAGTTAATTATGGACATATAAAAGTTTTTTATGATATTACTCGGGAAAAAATGATTGATAAATTAAAGTCTGAATTTATTTCCATCGCTGCGCACCAACTAAGAACGCCATTGTCAGCTATTAAGTGGATTACTAAAATGGTTCTAGATGAAGATTCTGGTAAATTGAATAAAAGCCAAAAAGAGTTATTAACTAAAGGCTATCGAAGCAACGAAAGAATAATTAGATTAGTAGATGATTTACTAAATGTTTCTCGAATTGAAGAAGGTCGGTTCGGCTATAAGTTTAGTGAGACTAACTTCCAGGAAATAGTTAATGCCGCTATTGAAAACTCCGAGCGAATAATTGCTAAAAACCATATTAATTTAAAAATAAACAAGCCGAAAAAACTACCAAAAGTATATATTGATAAAGATAGAATGATTTTAGTTATGCAGAACCTATTGGATAATGCGACTAAATATACCCCTGAACATGGTAAAATTATTATTAATATTGCTGTAGCGGGAAATTTTTTAGAAGTTAGAGTTATTGATAATGGCGTCGGCGTTCCGAAGAAAGAACAAAGTAAATTATTTACTAAATTTTTTCGAGCGCCTAATGTAATGAGAATGCAGACAGAGGGTACTGGGTTAGGTTTATTTATTGTTAAAAATATAATTGAAAAGCATAGGGGAAGCGTAAAAATTTCAAGCGAAGAAGGTAAAGGGACAGAAGTATTTTTTACTGTGCCGATAAATAATTAATTAATATAAATAATCTTATATTCTATCTTTAATAAATTATATTTATGGAGAAAACAAAAAATTTAAAAAAAGTGGCTGATGAATTAATGAAAGTTGAAGGTAAAGTAAGGGGCGAGGTAATTCTTAATCGCCTTGAATATATTCGGTCGCAAAAAGGAGAAGAAAGTATAAATAAAATAGCGAAGGAATTAAAGAATCTGGGGTATCCTTTAAATATTAAAAAAATTCACTCTTTGGGTTGGTATTCTGAATCTTTGAGCATATTAATAATATTAATTTCCCAAAAGCTTTTTAAATGGGGTGATAAAGAGATATTTGCCATGGGCAATAATGCTCCAAAAATTTCTTTTATAGTAAAGCTTTTAATGAAATATTTTATATCTTTAGAGATGACTTTTAAGGCCTCTCCGCAAAATTGGGCTAAACATCGCAACATTGGCTCAATTAGCCATGTAAAATATGAAAAAAATAAGAATAAATTAACTTTTCGCATAAATAATTATAAATTTCATCCCATCATGTGCGTCTATTTACAAGGTTATTTTTTAGCCTTTGCTAATTTAGTTATAAGAAATAAGGAAGTTCAGGTTATTGAGACTAAGTGTATGTTTAAAAATGATCCTTATCATGAATATTTAGTTACTTGGAAAGATAAATAATTTAAATATATGTTTAATTTTAATTTGATCGATTTAAAAAAAGAAATAGACAGCTTAACAAAAATAAAA
>JBDRCJ010000156.1:0-2212 GCA_043821805.1 Patescibacteria group bacterium | reverse complement strand
TATAAGATTAAATATTAATAGCATGATAAAAAAACTACCTAAAATACTAATAATATTCTTTCTAATAATTTTCATTCTGCAGCTTTTTAGTTTAGTTTTTCTAGTCTTTTATCCCCGAGCAAGCCAAGCGGCAGAATTAGGACAAAACTGCCAGAACGACTCAGATTGTGTTGAAAATTTAGAATGTAGAGACAATTTATGCACGATGGTAGTAACCCCGCAAGATGATGATATAAAATTTAAACCGCAAGTTGATATTCCTGGTTATATTGTAGTCCAACCCGACGGAAGCACAGCCGCGATCGGCGAATATATTAAGGCAATTTATAAATACGCGGTCGGAGTGGTTGGTATTTTAGCCGCGGTTGTTTTAATGTTCGGCGGGGTGCTCTGGCTAACTGCCGGTGGTAATCCGGAGCGAATTGGTAATGCAAAATCCTGGATCAGCGCCTCGTTAACCGGTTTAATTTTAGCGTTTCTATCTTATGCGATTTTAGCCACAATTAACCCAGCTCTAGTAAATTTTACTATTATTGGAGTTGATGAGCCGGGTGAAAGAATCACAGGTTGTTGCCCTGAACTCAAAACAACTGGAAAATGCAATGCTTACGTCAAGGAAGATGAATGCAAGTCTGGATGGATAGAAGGAAACAGTTATACCTGCGAAGATGATAAATGCGTTAAAGCTGAAACAGGATGTTGCCTTTACGATTATGGAATTTTGGGAATATTGGCGGGTTATAGATCGTGTAAAGCCTATATAACATTATATTCTTGTAATAAACTGCCAAGTTCTATCAAAAGTCCTTCCTGGATCAATAATTTAGAATGTCAAACATCAAAATTAACTGGGTTATGGGGATGTGTAAAATAATTTAATTAACGAATACTATTTAAAAATATCTATTAGTTAAAAACTAAAAACTTTTACAAAAAATATTTAATTTATAATTATTTATTTCCAACGCCCTAAAATTATTGCCTATTATCTATATCCCAATACCTAAATAACTAAAATGAATAAAAAACTGCCAAAAATTTTAACAATATTTTTTTTAGCTTTTATAATTTTTAACTCTGCTGGTTTTCTTTTTATTAATATTTTTTATAACCCTGCTTTAGCTATTAATGCCGATATGCCTGACTGGACTATGCCAAATCTGCAAATCCCAATTTCAGAAAAATTAACTGCTCTTTTAAAAGAAAAACCACAGGAATGCAAAGATGCAAACGGCCAGGACGCTTATTGCATAAATTGGCTCGGTTATTATATCAGAGAAATTTATTCTTATGCGATTGGTATAGTAGGTATATTAGCCGCCGTAGTTTTAATGGTTGGAGGGGTCATCTGGCTAACGGCCGGCGGCAGCGCGGAAAGAATCGGCAATGCAAAATCATGGATCGTCGCTTCCTTAACCGGCCTGATTATTGCTTTAACTTCTTTTTTAATTTTAGCTACTATTAATCCTAAATTAACCCAATTTGAACCGATTACTGTGGCTAAAGTTAAATCTGATCAGAAGTCTTCAGTAATTGACCAAAATTATATTAATCAAAGTAAAGTAATAGAAAAATTATTATATGAAAGCTCAAATAAAAAAATTTTTGTTAATAAAGAGACATGTCAATATCGAGGCCAAACCGATTGTACAAGTCTAACTGGATTACCACAAAAAGCAATTACCGGTTTACTTTATCTTGCCTCTGGATGTAATTGCAATTATGTAATTACTGGCGGTACTGAAGCGGGACATATTATGCACGGCGAGGATCAACCAGTAGTAGATATTCGCTATAAAACCAGCGATGGCCTGGCAAATACTATTTTAGAAGTGTTTTTACTTGGAGAACTTAAAGTTCAAATAATTCCAACCACCTTGCCTGGCCAACCACCTAAATGGGTAGAAAATGATAAAATGAGAATTATAAAAGAAGGAAATAGTGATGGCTCAATCCATTTTCATATAGAATTTAAGTAATATAAACATTTTAAATTTTTTAAATTCTATATTTTAATAGAAACCTTACAGTAAATGTATAACAAACTGCCAAAAATATTAACTATATTTTTTCTAGTCTTTATTATAAGCCAAACTATTTTTTTTATTTTTGTTAACATTTATTATAACCCAGCCTTGGCAGGAGTTCCAAACTTGACCATGCCTGACCTGCAGATTGATATTGGCGGGCTGAAAGATAAGTTGTCAAAATC
>JBDRCJ010000155.1:0-3657 GCA_043821805.1 Patescibacteria group bacterium | reverse complement strand
AAATATTTAAGTTATTTAATTAATTTTTAACTAATATTAAATAAATTATAAGTAATTATTTTTATTTTTATATCAAGCAAACCATGCTCTTGGTAATTTTCGAATATGGAAAATATATCAATTTTAGACCAAATAATAAATAATCAAAAAGCTGAAGAAGTAGCTAAGCTTAATGCTGTTGAAATTGTAAATAATTTATTTAACGAATTAAGCAAAAGAGAACGCGACGTTTTAGTCCGTCGTTTTGGCTTACATGGCCAAGGCAGAGAAACTCTAGAAACGGTAGGAAAAATTCATAGTTTAACCCGTGAGCGTATTAGACAGATCGAAAATTCAAGCGTTAATAGATTACGGCAACTAGAAAAACTTGAGGAATATATTGATGTTTTAAAAAAAGTAATAAACCAATTGCTAGAAGAACATGGCGGAATAATGGAAAGAAATTATTTACTAAAATTATTAGTATATTTTTCAGCTGATAAAGAGGGGGATCCGGAGAGAAATGAAGAAATTCATAAGAGTCATTTAGATTTTTTAATTTCAAAATTATTAAGTAATCATTTTGAAGAAGTTAATAATTCTAAAAGATTTTTACCTTCTTATAAATTAAAATACCAGGCGCTTGACCACCTTGAAGTATTAGCCCAGGAATTATTACAAGAAGTTGAGGAAAAAAGAAAAATAATATTAACAGGCGAGTTATTTAAATTAATAACTAATTTAGATAGTTATAAAAAAAATCAGGAGAAATTTAATTTAACTTATAATCTTGATATTTCGCGGGCTTTAAATTTTGATTTTTTTGAGGAAAATGCAGACTTAATAAATAACAATAAAATATTATATTCTTTGCTTCGCGCGGCCAGGAATATTGAACAAAATAAATTCGGTTTCTGGGGAATTGATAATTGGCGAGAAATTAAACCAAAAACTATTAATGATAAAATTTATTTAGTTTTAAAAAATAATGGCAAACCAATGCATTTTGCCGAAATTGCTAACTATATTAATAAAATTGGATTCGATAATAAAAAGGCAAATGCGGCTACGGTTCATAATGAATTAATTCTAGATATAAAATACGTTTTAGTCGGCCGGGGGTTATATGGCTTAAAAGAATGGGGCTACCAGAGAGGAACCGTTATTGATGTTATTCGCGAAATATTAGCGAGCAACAGCCAACCCTTAAGCCGCGATGAAATAATTGAAAAGGTTTTAGAAAAAAGAATGGTAAAAAAAACTACTGTTATTTTAGCTTTAATGAATAAAGATGTGTTTGATAAAGTTGAGGGAAAGTATAGGATAAAAGCAATTTAAAAAATTTTTAAATTTATATAGACAAAAACCGTTCCAAAAATAAATTAAGAGCGGTTTTTGTTTGGTTAAAAGTTTAACAATATGGTATAATAATTACAGAATTCAAATCTACGAATTTTATTCAAATGCTTCAAATTTTGATTTTTCGGAATTATTTAGATAGTACTATTTGAAGCATTTGAATATAATTAGCGTTTTTGAATTACGTATGGATATAGTAATTGATTTAACTTCAATATCAGATTTTTTAAGCTTACCTGCCGATGAAATGCTTAGGCGGATGTTTTGGCTATTCGGCTGGATACCGATTGCTATAGTTTTTCTTTGGGGAGCAAAAGAAGTCTGGCTTACTTATATTAGAATGCAGTGGAAGAAGAAACAAAAATTTATTGTACTAGCGATTGATATACCGCGCGGCAATGAACAATCGCCGCGGGCAGTCGAAAATATGTTTAGTTATATCGCCGGCGCTCATGCTAGCATCAATTTAATTGAAAAATATTGGGAAGGTAAATTTCAATTATCCTTTAGTTATGAAATTGTCAGCATTGAAGGCTATACCCAGTTTTTGGTTCATTTGCCAGCTCATTTCAGAAATTTAGTTGAATCTTCAATTTATGCACAGTATCCGGATGCGGAAATTACCGAAGTTGACGATTATACTTCCGGAGCGCCGACTAAGTTTCCCGACGACCAGTATGATGTTTGGGGCGTAGAATATATTTTAGCGGAAAATCCTATGTATCCGATTAAAACTTATGAGGATTTTGAACATCAAATGGGTCCGCCCGAAACTCATTATAAAGATCCGATGGCTGCTTTAATGGATTTAAATAGTAGTTTGGGAAAGGGCGAACAGCTTTGGTACCAGATTATTTTAATCCCGATTGGCTTTGACTGGCCGAAAAAAGGAGATGAGGAAATTGATAGAATTTTAGGCATAAAACCAAAAGCGACTTTTCTAAATAATTTTATTGATAAAATAGTTGAATGGATTAGTGAAATAAGCGAAATGATTTTTCGACTTTGGGGAGATATTGAAGATAAAAATAAAGATAAGGAAGAGGACCGTTTCCGGATGATGAACTTAAAACCAGGCGAGAAAATAAGAGTAGAAGGAGTTCAGGAAAAGATTGGCAAACTAGGTTTTGAATTTAAAATTAGAGTAGTTTATTTAGCTAAAAAAGAAGTATTAAATAAAAATAAAGTAGGAAATGGCTTTACCGGCTACATGAAGCAATTTGCCAGTTTAGATTTAAATAATCTTAAACCAGACATGAAACTTACAGTCACTAAAACAGAATATTTTTTTCGGGAAAGCCGTTTAATCAGGCGAAAGAATAATATTATAAATAATTATATAAAACGTGATGATTGGGGTGGTAAAAAACCAGGAATTATGAACGTAGAAGAACTAGCTAGTATTTGGCATTTTCCGGTTGAGAGCGTTGTTAAAGCTCCGCTAATCCAGAAAGCTCCGGGCAGAAAAGCCGAACCGCCAATGGCTTTACCAATCGGTGAAGAAATTGTTAGTGAAGAAATACTTGAGCCGATATTTGAAGAAGGAGTTAGCGAAATTAGAGCCACTGATAAATTCAGTAATTTTGAAGCTGATATGGCGGAGTTAGATAATGGAAAGAAAGAACCGGTTAAAATGGAAAATAAAAAGAGCAGCAACGTTAAAGGAGTACCACCACCTAATTTGCCGATTGGACAAAGCTCTAAACTCTAAACTCTAAACAAACCCAAATTATCAAAATTCAAATGTTTAAGACGGTTTTGAATTTAATTATTTGAATTTTGGATTTATTTAGGATTTAGGGCTTAGAATTTAAAATTTTATTAAATATTAAATTGTTATTTCTTAAAGTAATTTTTGGATTATTTGCCACTTTTAATTTGTTATTTTTAAGGATTATGGATAATTTAATAACAACTTTCGCAGAAACCACTTTTCGTAATCGTCGGCAAAAATTTGGTATAAAAGAAGATGATCGACGCCGCCATATGTATTTTATTGGGAAGACCGGAATGGGCAAATCTACGGTTTTAGAAAATATGATTATTGGAGATATCAGAGCCGGTCGAGGAGTGGCGGTAGTTGATCCGCACGGCGATTTAGCGGAAAAAATAATTGAATATATACCATCAGACCGAATAAATGATGTTATTTATTTTAATCCGGCTGATATTGATTATCCAATCGCTTTTAACGTGGTTGAGCAGGTTGAGCCGCATTTAAGACATTTAGTAGCTTCTGGTTTAATTGGCGTATTCCAAAAATTATGGGCTGATTCTTGGGGGCCGCGGCTTGAATATATTTTACGAAATGCGATTTTA
>JBDRCJ010000154.1:0-3762 GCA_043821805.1 Patescibacteria group bacterium | reverse complement strand
TGATGAGTATAAAGGAGTGGTTGCTTACGTTCGGATTGTTGACGGTGAAATTAGAAAAGGAGAAAAAATATATTTAATGACCACTAAAGCGAAAAGTGAAGCTTTAGACGTGGGAATTTTTAAGCCTGAATATAAATCCACTGTAGTCTTAAAAACTGGTGAAATCGGTTATATCGTAACTGGTTTTAAAGAAGTCAGTGACTGTCGGATTGGAGACACTGTGACCTCGCCTTCGTCTTCTAATTCTAGTAAAGGTAAGGGGGCGGGAATAAAGCCCTTGGCTGGCTACAAGGAGGTAAAGCCAATGGTATTTGCCGGTATATTTCCTAAAGAAGGTAGTGACTTCCATGATTTGAGGGAAGCGATGGAAAGATTAAAATTAAATGATGCGTCTTTAAGTTTTGAGCCAGAAAGTTCAGAAGCTTTAGGCTTTGGTTTTCGCTCTGGTTTTTTAGGCCTGCTTCATTTAGAAATTTTTCAAGAAAGGTTACGGCGGGAATATAATCTAGATTTAATCGTAACTTTGCCAAGCGTTGGCTATAAAGTATATAAAAAAACTGGCGAAGAGATAATTATTAGGACGCCGCAAAAATTACCTGATCCGAGCATTATTGAAAGAATTGAAGAACCTTGGGTTACATTAGATATTATTACCCCGAAAGATTATATCGGTAACATTATGGAATTAGCTCGGGCGAAAAGGGGAATTTATAAAAACACCGAATATATTGAAGATCGGGTGATTCTTCATTACCAAATTCCTTTAGCCGCGATTTTAACTGATTTTTATGATAAAATAAAAAGTGTTAGTTCAGGCTATGCTTCAATAAATTATGAATATTTAGATTATCGGGCGACTGACGTAGTTAAAATGGATATTTTAGTGGCTGACGACCCGGTTGAAGCGTTAGCGATGATCGTTTACCGCGACGAAGCATTCCGGCGCGGCAAGGAGATAGTAGAAACTTTAAAAGAAAATTTGCCTAAACAGATGTTTGTTTTAAAACTGCAGGCCGCGGTTGGCGGAAAAATTGTCGCAGCGGAAAGATTGTCCGCTATGCGCAAAGACGTGACCGCTAAGCTTTATGGCGGAGATGTCACCCGCAAAAGAAAATTATTAGAAAAGCAGAAAAAAGGCAAGAAAAAAATGATGGCGGCTGGCAAAGGCAGTATTGAAATTCCACCAGATATTTTTGTTAAGATTTTAAAAAGGTAACTTCCAAAATAACCAATATCCAATAATCAATAACCAAATAATATTAAATAATTAATAAATAATAATTTTTGATCATTAAATTTTTAGTATTAATTATTGTTTGGAATTTGTTTATTGATTATTAAATTGTTTATATGAAAAGAAAGACTATAAATAGAATTATTTGGCTGATTATTTCAGTAATGGTTATTTTTTCTATGGTAATTTGGTCAGTGGGAATAGCGTTCATGTAGTTTTTGCCTTCGGCAACCCGCACTACCCGCCCGACCGCTTGACAGCGTCAAGGCGGGCGTGGCAAATGCGGGACATGCGAATGTTGTTTTACCATTTATTCAAAGATGGGCAGTAGTAACTTTTAGTACAAATGGAATGCAAATACCGCAAATCCGTTAGCTGCAAAGCAAATACGCGAAAAATTGATGTAAGTTTAATAAAAAAATCGCAGCCTTTAAAAT
Source organism: Patescibacteria group bacterium (assembly GCA_043821805.1). Classification (GTDB taxonomy): domain Bacteria; phylum Patescibacteriota; class Patescibacteriia; order Patescibacteriales; family CAYMCJ01; genus JBDRCJ01. Next base: position 2,091 of record JBDRCJ010000154.1, on the reverse strand, counting down.
CAGACTGCGATTGTGAAAGCTCTAGGCGGCTTTCTGTTGTAATCGGGCAATAATTTCCATACGCGTTGTTTCTGCTCCGCAAACTGGGCAAAAATTATCTTCCGGATCTATATGAAGATCGTGTGCTTGTTTATTTGATTTACAGGTAGTAGTGCAAGTGGAAATTGTCAAATTAAGTTTCCGGCCGCAATTTTTGCAAAATTGTTCTTTATCGTCTGAAATAATTTTGTACTGCCCACGACACTTTGGACAGATTCCTATTTTTGTCATCTCTTCCCTCCTTTTCAAAAGAATGTAGTTATTTATAAGTATATATAAGCTTACAATAATGTCAAATAAGGTTTGGCAGATAATGCCAAAAGTAAAATTAGATTATAATTTAAAATTTCCAAATTTAAGCTGGATTACTCTGCAGCTTCTTTATAATCGAGGGATTAAAGAGGAAGAGGCGATAAATATATTTCTAAACCCTGAATTTAATAGAGATTTAATTGACCCATTTATTTTTAGAGACATGACTAAAGTAGTTGATTTAATAATTAAGCATATTAAAAATGAGAATTTAATTATTATTTATGGCGACTATGATGCAGACGGTGTAACGTCGGCCGCTTTGCTTTACGAAGTATTAAGTACTTTAAAAGCTAAATGTGAAATTTATATACCAGACCGGGTAAGCGAGGGCTATGGCTTAAATAAAGAAGCGATTAAAGAGATAGCGGCGATGGGCGCTAAATTAATAATTACGGTAGATGGGGGAATTCGCAATAAAGAAGAAGTAGAATACGGCCATAAAAAAGATTTAGAAATAATCATAACTGACCATCATGTACCGCCGGAAAAAGCCGAAGACTTGCCGGCTTGCCTAATTCTTAATCCTTTAGCGGATATTGATTATCCTAATAAAAAATTAGCCGGAGTCGGAGTGGCTTTTAAACTAGCCCAGGCGATTATAACAAAGGCTAAGCTAGATGATGGAATAAAAAATAAATTAGTTGATAAAGTTTTAGATTTAGTAGCGATCGGTACGGTGGCTGATTGCGTTAGTTTAATTAACGAAAATCGGATTTTAGTAAAGCTTGGCCTAGAAATACTAAATAAGACAAATAGATTAGGTCTGCAGGAATTAATTAAAGTCGCTAAAATAAATAATAATAAAATTTTAGATACTTGGAATATCGGCTGGCAAATCGGGCCGCGCCTTAATGCGGCCGGCCGGATGGAACATGCTAATACAGCTTTTGAATTATTAATTACGAAAAATATTGCCGAAGCCCGGGCGATTGCTTGCCGTTTAAATGATAATAACAATGAGCGGCAAAAAATTACCGAGCAAATTGTTGAAGAAATTGAGGAAAATATAAGCAAAAAAGCTGATTTAAAAATTATTATTGCTATAAATAATAAGGAACAGAGTTGGCCGGAAGGAATAATCGGTTTAGTCGCTGGTAGAATTTGCGAAAAATATTATTTGCCGACATTAGTCATAACTAAGACTGAAGAAGGTTATAAAGGCTCGGGCAGAAGTATCCCGGAATTTAATCTTGTCGAAGCGGTCATAAAAAATTCAAAACATTTAGAAAAATACGGGGGGCATCCGGCTGCCTGCGGGTTTAGCTTAAAAGCGGATAATTTAGATAAATTTACTCTTGGCATGGAAAAAATAGCTAAGAAAAAATTATCTGATATTGCCCTACAGCCAAAAATAAAAATTGATGCTACCCTAGATTTAGCGGAAATAAATGAAAATTTAATTAAAGAATTAGAGAGATTCGCTCCTTTTGGCGAAGATAACCCAAAGCCGAAATTTTTAAGTGAGGGATTGCAAATTAGAGATATTGTAAAAATGGGCATAGATAGCCAGCATATAAAGTTTAGAATTAACGGAATGTGGGCTTTAGCTTTTAACCAGGCAGAAGAATGGCAGAGCTTTAAAATAGGCGACACGGTTGATATTGTTTATTTTGTTGAAATGAATTATTTTAATGGCAGGGAGGAACTACAGCTTAAGGTGGTAGATATTAGGTTAAATAACCAATAACCAATAAACAAATTCCAAACAATAATTAATACTAAATAATAAATAATCAA
>JBDRCJ010000153.1:0-8327 GCA_043821805.1 Patescibacteria group bacterium | reverse complement strand
TTTCCAGACACTAATTTCCATTACTATTTTCCATTTTCTATATAGCTATTTTTCCTATCTGATAGTCGGCCATTAATTAACTAATAACATTAGAAATTTAGATACCCTTTGTAAGGGTTTTTTGTTTTTATCTTGTTCTTTGGTTTGAATTTTGCTATATTTATACTATTAGACACTAGACAGCTAGATACTAGACAACCAGACAAATAGTATTTTACTATAATTATATTTTTTAGAATAGGTTAAAATAACTTTTTAAAGTTTTTGCCTGATCGCCAAGTCCCCGCAATAAATGCGGGGCAGGGTCCAGGCAATTGTTTGCTTGTTTGGTCAAATAACTGGATTTATCTAACATTCTTTTAGGCCTGATCGCCAAGTGGTAAGGCATGAGTTTGCAAAACTCATATCGTGGGTTCGATTCCCTCTCAGGCCTCAGTCATTAGAACTCAAGCAAAACCGAGATTCATTGGTTAGAATCCGGCCTAGCCTCAAAGTTAAGTCTACGATTATGTAGACTTAAAATATATATATATCAAAATATAATATTTATAGTTTTTAATTATAAGTCTAAGATATTGTAGACTTAAAAATATAAAAACTGTGGATAACATGTTATTAATGTGGATAACATTTAGACTTAAGTCTACAATAATGTAGACTTAAATGTGGAAAAGTTAAAATTGTGGTTAAATAATATTATTTTTTTTGCTAATATTAAATAGAAAAATTAAAATAATTTTAGTGTTTTACATGATTGACTTAACAATTTTATTATGGTATATTAGATATAGGTGTAATTATATAAGTACCTTAACAGTTTATTTAAGAAAAATACTTCTAAATTTTATTTAGTAGCATTTTTCTACTTTCTACTGGTTTAATTTGCTAACTCCGACGTAGCAAATGAGGGCTCGCTACAGAATAATTTTTCGTTGCGAAATGAAGAAATTTTAAGCGAAAATTATAAAAAACGAAGAGCTTATATGAATAATATAGGTGATGAGTTTTTAATAATTTGCAGCTGATCCGCCAATTGGCGGAGCAGCAGAAAAGATTATTGTGTAGTGAGCCCATAAAAACAAAAACAAAATAATGGTCGAGCTTGATATATCTTAAATTTATTTTGAGTTTGACCACAAACCGGTATAAAGTTGCTTTTTTTAAGTCGGTAAAAAAGCTCTTCACCCCTGAGGAATAGGGATTTTCTAGTCTATAATTTATTATGGATTTGAAATAATTCTTTAGGGATGGGGGTCAGTAATAGGCTCATAAATTCATTTTTATATAAAAAGAAGGGGCCTGTCTGGCCCCCTCTTTTATTTTCTGCAGCTTTTTAATTTATAATCCGGTTAAGGCCGGATTTTTTCAATTTGACAAAGTCTATAAATAACGGTAATCTAATGAAATTGTAATCTTTAATGATTATAATAATTAACATTAAATTATAATTAAAAATATGCCTGAAACTAATCCAACATTTCCAGAGCTGCCTATGGCTAACAATTTATCTAGTAGCGATAATAATATTAACAATCAAGAGCCAGGAAATAAAAATAAGAAAAATTTTAAAAAATGGCTTCTTAAGCCTTGGGTCGCAATTATTATTACGATTATATTAATAAGCGGCTTGGTTTGGGCTGGATATAATTATTTTATTAAAAATAATACTTCGGCTAGCGAGCAAACAGCAAAATCTATAACTGAAGTAAAAACTTTAACTATAGATACTAATTTAATTAACCAAGATACTATTAACGCTGTTGGGATAGTCCAGCCTGAATCAAAAGTAGAAATAATTGCGTTAACCCAAGGTACGGTTAGGGGGTTATTTTTTGAAGTTGGAGACGAAGTATATAATAGCCAGATATTAGTTGATATTTTTAACAGTTTACTTATTACCAGCAATGCCATTGCGCAAACAAGTTATATTAATATGCAAAATAACTTAGAAGCAACTATCCGGGCGACTAATGAAGCAATCCGACAAGCAGAAATCGGTATAAAAAACGCCGAGGAAGGAGTAATAACAGCCGAATTTTCTCTACAGTCGACTAAAGATAATTTAGCTAACGCGATAAATTTACAGGATAAAACTAAAGAAGATATCCAGAACCAAGCGATAATATCATATTATTCTTCATTAAATACAATAAACAACACTCTGGACCAGGTCAATTATGTTATTAGAGCCGAAGGTAATATACAGCTAAGTGGCATTGCCGCTACCCTAAGCGCGAAGGATCCACAAAGCTTGTATAAAGCAAAAAATAGTTATTCAGCTGCTCGGAGTTTATATAATAGTTTAATGGACAAACAGCCGACTAAGGAAACTATTTTGAACGATACAAAAAAAGTTATTGAAGCTTTATTTTTAACGAAAACCGCAGTTGATGATACGATAAATGTATTAAATAATACGGTAACTAGCATAGACTTTAGTGAAATTTCATTAAATTCTCAATTAAGTAGTTTTACGTCAGTAAGAAATATTATTGTTAGTACCCAGACTGGCACGGAGGCGGTTTTGCAAGGCTTACAAAACATTAATTTAACCAGGAAAAGAGAGCTTGACGCTTTAGAAAATGCAGTAAAAATTTCTTTGAGCCAGCTAGAGCAAGCTAAACTTGGGCTAGACAATGCCAACGCTTCTTTAGATCGTTCTGTCCAGGCGCAGGAACAGCAGGTAATCGCGGCAAAATCATCCTTAGACGCCGCTTCTGGCCAGGTTGATTTATCGAATGAACAGTTAGCTGATTTAGTTATTAAGGCGCCGATTAACGGAAAAATAACTGGAAAATTTATTGAAATCGGCGCTGAAGTTAATCCCGGACAAAAGATAGCAGAAATATCGCAATTAAATAATGTAAAAATAGAAATTAATTTACCTTCAGAACAAGTTTATTTAATAAAAGTTGGCCAAGATGTAAAGATTAATAATGATTTAATTGGCCGAGTGAACGCCATAGATCCAACCGCTGACCCAATTGCCAGACAAGTTGGGGTAGAAATATTTTATGATAACAACCAAGGTAATTTAATTTCCGGAACTTTTGTGGACATTGCTATTCCGGTGGAAAAAATTACTAAAACTCAGCCGGATTCAATTTTTATTCCCCTAGGGGCGGTGACAATTGCCCAGAATGAAAGTTATGTTTTTATTACTGAAAATATAAATGGAAAGATAATAGCGAAAAAAATAACTATAAAAATCGGCCAGACAGTTAATAATTTGATTGAAGTATTGTCAGGCTTAAAAAATGATGATCAATTAATTATTGAGAACAACAAAAATTTAATGGATGGCGAGGAAATAAAGATAGCTAATTAATGGAAAATAGATATATAAAGAAGTATTATAATTATTTATGAACGAGAAAGATTTTAAAAACAACACTACTGATAGGCTAGATAAGGCCTGGAAAAAAGAAGAAAAGTCAATTATTGGCTTTTTTATTAATAATTTTCGTTTATCTTATTTAATATTATTAACTTTAATAATAATCGGCGCTTATTCAATATTTACCATCCCTCGGGAGGCTAACCCAGAAGTTAAAGTTCCTTATGCGCTGGTTACGGCTGTTTTGCCTGGGGCAACACCGGTTGATACGGAACTATTGATAACAAATAAAATTGAAGAGAAAATTAAAAATTTGCCAGATTTAAATCATTATACCAGCAGCTCGGGTCAAGGGATATCAAGTATTTTTGTTGAATTTAATGCTGACGCTAATTTGACAGAAAGTCTTCGTAATTTACAGCAAGCAGTTGAAGACGCTAAGCCGATTTTGCCGTCAGAAGCGAACGCGCCAGTAGTAATGGAAATAAATTTTTCTGATATTCCAATAGTTACCTATAGTTTAGTAAATAATTTAACAGATGTTGAGTTAAAAAAATATGCTGATATTTTAAAAGACAATTTTGAAGATATTAGTAATGTTTCGAAGGTGGTTATTATAGGCGGGCTAGAGAGAGAATTTAAGGTTATTATAAACCAAACAAAGCTTAATAGTTATAACTTATCTTTAGGTCAGATCATTAACGCTATTGCAGCAACAAATTTTAATTTGCCAGCCGGCAGTATTGAGATTGACGGTTTTAATTACAATGTCAGAGTGCAGGGCAAATTTACTGACCCAGCGGTTTTATCTGATATTGTCGTCGCTACTTATAATAACGCCCCAGTTTATATTAGAGATCTTGGGCAAGTAATTGACGGCTTTAAAGAAAAAAATACTGAATCTTTAATTGGCTTTAAAGATCAGGCGCCGAGTGATACAATTTCTTTACAAATTTATAAAAAAACTGGCGGAAACATTTTAAATATTGTTGATGATTCGCAGGCTGTTATAAGTTCTTTGCAAAGCAACGGTGACATACCGTCGGAGATAAAAATAGTAAAAACAAACGATAATTCAGTTTTTATTCGGGAAGATTTATCGCGTTTAGGCAAGAACGGTTTGCAGACGATGGTTTTAATTACTATAATTTTATTAGTAGTATTAAGCATTAGGGGCGCGATTATTACCGCTTTGTCAGTGCCAATTGCCTTTTTAATGGCATTTATATTTTTAAAATTTTCCGGACAGACTTTAAATAGTTTAGTTTTATTTTCTTTAGTTTTATCTTTAGGTTTGATGGTTGATAATTCTATCGTGATAATTGAAGGAATAACCGAATATATGGCGAAGCATGGCAAATCAGCTTATCAAGCGGCTTTGCTATCTGTTTGGAATTTTAAGTGGCCGATAACTTCCGGGACAATGACAACTGTATCTGCCTTTTTGCCCATATTGCTCGTATCTGGAATATTAGGAGAATTTTTAAAAGTAATGCCAATAACGATAACCGTAACTTTATTATCCTCTTTATTTGTTGCCTTAATAATTATTCCTACCTTAGTATCGAGATTTTTTCCGGCCGGAATTAGCAGCAGAAAGAGAAGCAATAATAAAATAAATCATTATCGGGTAAAAATTTTAAATAATTTAAAAACGAAATACATTAATTTTTTAAGATATTTTTTACCTAATAAAAAGCGCCGGCGGGTGTTTATCGGTTTGGTCTGGCTAGTATTTTTTATTAGCGTAGCTGTCCCGGTTTTCGGCCTAATGGAAATTCAGATGTTTCCTGACGTAGACGTTAATTATTTTGTTATTAATATAAAATTGCCAGCCGGGTCTACTTTGGAAAAAACAAAGCTAGTCGCCGAAGAGGTTGAAAAAGTTGTTGCTAGCCTTCCGGAAGTTGATAACTATGTAACTAATCTTGGTAGTTCTGGGTCAACAGATTTTATAAGTTCGGGGTCGGGTGGCTCGCATTTAGGCAGTATAACGGTAAATTTAGTAGATAAAAATTTGCGCAACCGTAAAAGTTATGAAATTACCGAGTCTGTCCGTTCAGACCTTGACACAATCCAAGGGGCGGAAGTAACCGCCGAAGAATTAAGCGCTGGACCGCCAAGCGGCGCGCCGATTGAAGTAAGACTTACTGGCGATGAGCTTGATAAGCTAGAAAGCTATGCCGGGCAAATTGTTGGTTACTTTAAAGGCATCCCTGGCGTAATAAATGCAAAGGATAGCGTAGAAGAATCAACCGGCGATTTTACTTTTACAATAGACCAGCAACGGGCTAATTATTACGGTTTAACAGTTACGAATATTGCCTTAATTTTGCGTAATGCGATTTATGGGGCGAAAGCTTCAACCGTTACTATTAATGGCGCAGATATTGATATTACGGTTAAATATAATAAAGAATTTTTTAATAATGTAAATGATTTGAAAAATATATTAATTACTACCCCGAGCGGAGTATCGCTTACTTTAAATGAAATAGCGAGCCTAAATCTTGAGCCATCTTTCCTTTCAATTAGCCATCGCGATGGCCAGAGAATTGTAACTATTACGGCAGACACGGAAAAGGGAGTTGATTTAAGGAAGGTTTTTGCTGATTTTACTAATTATCAAGCGAGTCTAAGTTTATCCGATGGTTATAGTATTAATATCGGCGGCGAACTTGAAGACATTCAGAGATCATACCAAGAAACTTTTCTTTCCATGATTTTAGCAGTCATATTAATCGCTTTTATTTTAGTTTTACAATTTAATTCATTTCGCCAGCCGTTAATTATAATTTTTACTTTGCCGCTTGCTATTATTGGCGTGCTTTTTGGCTTGAATGTGCTGCGTTTGCCATTTTCTTTTACGGCTTTTATCGGCATTGTAGCTTTGGCCGGAATCGTCGTTAATGACGCGATAATTTTAATTGATCAAATAAATAAAAATTTAAAAAACGGCATGGAGTTTTATGAAGGAATAATTTCCGGCGGCTTAGCCCGTATCCAACCGATATTTTTAACTTCAATTACAACCATTGCTGGAATTTTTCCTTTAGTTTTTGCCGATGAACTTTGGCGCGGTTTATCAGTGACTGTTATTTCCGGTTTAGTTTTTTCTACAGTTTTAACTTTATTAATGATTCCGATTGTATATGCTGGCTTATGCAAAAAAGAAAAATGTTTTGATATAGAGCAGACTGTTAATAAAGAAGAGTAAAAATAACTAAAAACAAACAAAACAGGGGGGGGCAAAATGTCTAAAATTTTCAAACCAGATATTTTTTTTCAGCCAGGCAGAGATCCAAATAGACAAAAATGTGGATACATATTTGTAAAAGGCGTAAAATCTCCGTCAATTTATTCTAGGCCAGGCGCAGAGATGTATTTAAGAATGCAAGATAGGGTATTTAGTTTTGATGAGTTTGAAATAAAAGCCGTTAGAGATGCGATTGAAAATTCTAGACTAACAGCCAGATTACCAAAATATGAAGAAAATTGGTTAAGACAAGTTCAAGAAGAAATTCAGGAAAGATTGTTTAAAGAATATACATGGGAAGAATTTAAAAGAGATATTCTTTCTGAAGAAGAAGATAATGAATTAGGTGAAGAATATATAGAAGAGGAGGGGTGTTATTAATGTTTTGTCGGGCTTGTTGCTAGTCAGCAAGCCTATTTTATTTGACTTTATACTTATTTATTCATAAGATAAGATTAGGAAAATAACCAATAACTAAATTTCAAATAATAACTGATAAATTTTTATTAGAAATTAGATATTAGAAATTAGGAATTTTAATTATGTCATTATCAATCGGCATTGTCGGTTTGCCAAACGTAGGTAAATCTACTTTATTTAATGCCTTAACTAAATGTAAAGCCGAGGCTAGCAATTATCCGTTTTGTACGATTGACCCGAATGTAGGCGTAGTTAAAGTGCCTGACGAGAGGCTAGAAAAATTAGCTTTAGTTTCTAAGCCGGAAAAAATTATTCCAACCACGATTGAGTTCGTGGATATTGCCGGCTTGGTTAAAGGCGCGCATCAGGGCGAGGGTTTAGGTAACCAGTTTTTAGCCCATATCCGGGAATGCGATGCCATCTGCGAAGTAATTAGGGATTTTAAGAATGAAAATATTATTCATGTGGACGGTAGCGTTGATCCAAAAAGAGATAGAGAAACCATAAATCTAGAATTAATTATGGCCGACCTGGCTACTATAACTAAACGGCTAGAAAAGGTAAGTAAAGAAGCCAAGAGCGGAGATAAGGAGATGATAAAAAGAAAAGAATCGCTTGAAAAAATTAGAAAGCAGCTAGATAACGGCCGAGCGGTTAGAGAAATGGAATTTAGCCAGGAGGAATTTAATTTCATAAAAAGCAATAATTTATTATCAGCTAAGCCGATTATTTACGTAGTAAACGGACCCCCTTCCGGCTCTTCCCTTATTAAAGGGGGAGAAAATGCGCCAGTATTATCTTTAGACGCTAAACAAGAAGAGGAGATCGCGGATTTAGCTGATAATGAAAAGGTAGAATATATAAAAGAATTAGGGCTGGAAAAAAGCGGATTAGATAAATTAATTATAGCCGCCTATAAGTTATTAGGCCTAGTTACTTTTTTTACTACTGGAGAAGATGAAACTCGAGCTTGGACCGTTAAAGACGGGGCCAAGGCGCCACAGGCGGCCGGAGTAATCCATACGGATTTTCAGAAAGGCTTTATCCGGGCAGAAATAATTAATTGGCAGAAATTTATAGAAGCTGGCGGAGAATTAGCGGCTCGGGAAAAAGGTTTAATTCGCACCGAAGGTAAAGAATATATAATTCAAGACGGAGACGTTTGTAATTTTTTAGTTAGTAAATAATAGAATAATGCAAATCTGCAAATTAATGCAAATGCCGCAAATACGATAAACGCGAGTATTAAAAAATTAATCTTAATTAAATTTGCAGTATTTACATTTATTTATTACACATTATTATAAAAAAATC
>JBDRCJ010000152.1:0-5784 GCA_043821805.1 Patescibacteria group bacterium | reverse complement strand
GCTACTAAAACTTTCTTCTTTTTTTTATCCATCAATATATTAAAGAAGGCGCTTTAAAAAAAGCACCTTCTCTTTTTATAAAATTAATTTTTCTGTGCTTAATTTAGTATAAACCAGGAAACTGCTGCTTGACTACGTCGATAGTCGCTTGATCATCTAGTAAATTTAGTAAACTAGCAACGACAATTTTAGCATTATCTGTCTCACCAATTTTTTGATATAGCAGGCCTAAACTATAGAGAGCGTTAGCATGGTTAGGATTTAATTGAAGTATGCTTAAAAAGATTTGCTCTGCCATTGTTAGGTCATCATTCCTGTTAGATAACCCTCCGGTTGGCTGGTCAGTTTTAACACTAAGATCTTCGCCTCCCTCACCTTCTTCTGTATTAATTTCTTCTTCGGTAATTTCTTGGGTCGCATTTTGAGCAATATTGGGCTGGCTAGCTCCCCGGTTAAAATACAAACGGCCTAATTCAAAACGGTAATCAACATTATCGCGAGCTAAAATTACTGCTTTTTTTAACTGCTCAATTGCTTCGTCGTTATTAGTTAATTTTTCTTCAGCGATCGCTTTTCCGTAATAAGCCGAGGATAAATCTTCTTTTTTATTTATCGCCTCATCATATTTTTTTACTGCTTCACTAATATAAAATCTTTGTTCGGTTTCGTCCTGCTCAGCATTAGCTCGAGCCATATTAATTAAAGCAATTCTTAAATGAGGAACCGGATTGTCTGGCTCAAGTATCGCTAGTTTATTATATAAATCTTCTGCCCATTCTAAAGCTCCCCGTGTATAAAATGAAGCATTTTCATAGACTAAGGCTAAAGATTCATTGTTGGCGGCTTTGTTCGGAGCGATTTCAATTGCTCTTTTACCAACTTCAATAGCTTGGCTTAAATTGTTTTCTATTATTGCTTGATCTTGATTACCGGTAGCTTCCTCATTAGCTATCGCCATATAATTATTAGCTAATACTAAATAATAATTATCCTGATACGGAAATAAAGTTATTGCTTTATTTAGTTTTTCAATCTTTTCGCTACTGGTCTCCGAGATAATTGATTGCCGAGCATAAATATCAGCTAAATACATTTTTAGACCCATAGTAAATAGTACGACCACCCCAGCGCTAACAGTTAAAAAAATAGCAGCTAAAGCTAAAGCATATTTTGGCGAAGATCGAAAAGATAACTTAAGGCTCTTAAATCTCTCCGGATAAAGAATAACGGCGGATGATAACGTTAAAGCCGAAATTAATATTGCAATTAATAGTAACGAATTATTTAGCGAAAATAATAAAGCAAAAACAATAATAGTTATAGTGCTAGCAAAAAGTCCTAAAAGGATAGAATGAATCTCTCTATTATCAATTTTAATTAAGGTTAAGAAACTAATCGATAAAGCAATTAATAGAATTATAATAAAAGCTAAGGTGCCGACCGCTCCGACTGTGGCCATTAATTCAAATAAAATTCCGCTGGCATTATCAAAACGCACATTCCAGAGGGGAGAAGCATTAAATTCAATCCCTTTAAATTTAGAAAAATCGTAATAAAATGTTGCTAACCCAGATCCTAAAATTGGATTTTCCTTTAAGGCGTTCTGGGCAATGTCCCAGGAAGCCCCTCGGGATAAACTAACCTCAGCTGGCAAACCTAAATCAGTTATATTAAAATTTCCTAACACTAATAAAATAATTAAAAGAAAAAAAGCGACAAAAGGAATTACAATGTTATTGCCTGAAACAAAAATAATCTTTGACAAAAAGAACATGAGAACAATAACTACACCTAATACTGCTGCTGGCCAAAATGTAAAACCGTTTAATAATAATAAAACAGTTATGCCGGCTAAGGCGACAAGGCTTAAGCCGATTTTGGTTAATTTTATACTTATACTATTTAACTTTGGGTGGATTTCTTTTATCTGGGCAATTAATACTAAGAATAGCGGTAATACAGCGATAATAAACATAGTTAAACCGGATAAAGAACCGATTGGATTAAAATTGCGAGTTTGAGTAAAATCTAAGGGGTTAACAAAAAACCCAAATAATTGCAGTAAAGAATAAATAATTATTAAGGTAGCTGATAAAACTAGTGACCAAACAATTATTTTTATCCTTTTTATATTAATATTATTTACTACTAAATAATAAAATAGAGCAAAAATAATTATCGCTACTAAACTCTTTGTCGCGTTTCCGTAAGAGCCGATTAAACTATCTTTAACATTAATTGAAAAAAATGTTGAAACACTAAAAACCGCGATTAATCCTAGAATCGGGATATCGAGCGGCGTTCTCTTTATTTTTAATTCGCCGACAGTCACCCCCTTAGTTATCCAGGCTACTATCCCAATTAAAACTAAAAAATAAAATATAATCATTTTTTCAAACCCTAACCCTTGGGCAACAAAACCAGTAAAAAATAAAGGACAAATAAAAAATATTAAGGAAATTGCGCCGATAATTGCATAATCTAAGGCCTTAGTGGTAGTATTTTTTTCTCTACCCAGAGTTTTACTAATTGTTTGTTTTAAAGCTGACTTTATTTCTGCCATAAATTTAATTTTATTTATTAGTTATATGAATAAATTTAATTCTTATCTAACCTCAGTAAATTATTTTTTTATTTTAAGCTTGTTTAAGTTTACCAAAAAAATAAAAAATTGTCTATTTATTCCATAAAGCTAAATAATTTTGGGCGGTTTGCTGCCAACTGAACTGGCGAGCCCAATCAAAGCCTTTAGCAATTAATTTTTTTCTAATACCATCATCAAGCAATACTTTTTCAATACTTTTAGCTAGGCTATTTACATTATAGGGGTCAACTAGCAGAGCGGCCCCACCCATAATTTCCGGCAAACTTGAAATATTACTAGTTATTACTGAAGTACCCGAGGCCATAGCTTCAAGCGGAGGAAAGCCAAAACCTTCGTAAAATGAAGGGTAAACAAATGCTTTTGCTAAATTATATAAATATACCTTATCTTCTCGGTCAATATAGCCTAAAAATTTTATATCAGCTTTATATTTTGATTTTTCCCATTCTTTAAATATTAGTTTGCTTTTCCATCCCTGGCCGCCGGCAATTACTAATTTTAAACTTTTTAAATTAGAATTATTTATTTTTAAGATTCTAAAAGCCTTAATTAAACCGATAATATTCTTACGTGGCTCAATTGTGCCGAGAAATAGGATAAAATCCCGAGGCAAATCATATTTAGCCCTTATTACCTCTAAATTATTAAAATAAGGCTCATCATTGCTTATTTTCCTGAATTGCCCCTCAACTGCCGAATAAATAACTTCAACCTTTGAGTTATCCACACCTCCTAGCTCTATTATATCACTTTTTGTATTTTCGGAAACCGCAACGATTTTATCAAACTGATTTAATAATTTTTTCGTATTTACTAACTTATGCCATAAATTTTTTCTTAGACTATAAAATTCTTGATAACGAATAAATGATAAATCATGAATAGTTAAAATACTTTTACATTTATTACTTAGCGAAGCAAAGCCGATGTGCGGCATAAAAAAAAGATCAACTCCCAGGAGCTGGTCAATCTTTGGATAACGAAAAGTTTTTTGCATTATATAATTATATAGCTTGTTTGGGTAATGAGTGCTAACAACCGCTACGTTTTCACTAATAAATTTCGGGATTCTTTCTGATACATCTCGGCCAGAATTGTAAAATAATTTATACTGGTTAACTTTATCCAACCTTAAAATCTCCTTGACTAAATTATAAGTATATTCAGACACGCCGCTATACTGGCTGTCCATTAATGTCCTGATATCAATCCCGATCTTCATACAACAATATTTCTATAACTTATAACCTATAACTTTTAACTATATTTAATTGCTTTGAATTGATGTTATTAGTTATAGGTTATAAGTTATTTTGCTTCTGATTATTAAACCTTTCCCAATTATTATTTATAAAATTACTTATATTATTTCTAAAATTTATAATAGAAAATTTTTCCGCTTGTTGACGAATTATTGCCGGATTAAAATCGCTATCGCGAAATTTATTAATAGCTTCAATAATTGAATCCGCGGTCTGCTCTTTAAGAAAAATACCAGTCTTATTGTCAATTACTGTTTCTGCTGCCCCGCCCTTATTATAGGCAATTACCGGCCGGCCAGAAGCCATAGCTTCAACCACCGTAATACCGAAATCTTCTTCCTGGGGGTTAATAAAGGCCTGACATTGGCTATAAAGACGAGCTAAGGTTTTATCATCAACTCGGCCGAGAAATTCAATATTTTCATGGTTAGCGGCAATTTTTTTCAACCTTTTTAAATCAACTCCGTCACCAAAAATTTTTAATTTTTTATGCGCTCTAATAAACGCTTTTATTACAATATCTACCCTTTTATACGGCGCTAAGCGTCCGCCAATTAAAAAATAATCGCCTATGTCTTCGGAAAGGTAAAAATTATTTATTTCCACCGGAGGATAAATTACTGTTGACTGACGGCGGTAATACTTAGTAATTCTTCTTTGAACCTCTAGTGAATTTGCGATAAATACATCAACCCGGTCAGCCGCCTGTCTATCCCAAATTCGAATATAATTTAAAACTAAAGAAATTATTTTTTTAAAAAATTTATTATAATTTAGCTCGTTTATATATTGGTGAGTATAATCCCAGAGATACCTTGTCGGCGTATGGCAGTAACAGATATGGAGGCTATTAGGCGATGTAACAACTCCTTTAGCGAACGAACTGGAGTCAGAAATAATTATATCATATTCACGCAAATCAAAAAACTCTACCGCCATCGGCATAAACGGCATATACCATTGGTAATGTTTAACTCCGCCTGGCAATCTCTGGATAATTGAAGTTTCGATTTTCCGATTTTTATAATATTTATCAGCATTTTCTTTTTCGTACAACAAAGTATAAATCGGAGCTTCCGGAAACATGCCTGCTAAAACTTTTAAAACCTTTTCCGCTCCTCCGTCTTGGGCTAAATGGTCATGTACTAAAGCTACTTTCATAATATATAATGCTAAATAATGCGAATAATATGCAAATATTGCAAATTACGTATAATGCAGATATTTAATTAGCAATAAACAATATTTGTATAAATTTGAGAGTTCGCGATAAATATATTTATTCGCATGTTCGTATGTTCGCAGTATTTGCATACAATTTGTAGATTCGCATTATGTTACTCTACTTTTCTCCCCTTAAATACCGCCAAAGGTGTTCTTAATAGTATAGCTAAATCAAACAAAAGTGACCAATTTTCTATATAGTAAGTATCTAATTTTACTTCCTCTTCAAAGCCTAAGTCGCTGCGACCAGAAATCTGGGCTAATCCGGTAATACCTGGCTTAATAGTTAATACGCTTTTATGATGGTGCTCATATTTCTCAACTTCCCGGGCCTGATGCGGCCTTGGGCCGATTAGGCTTAAATTACCAATCAACACATTATAAAATTGCGGCAATTCATCAAGGCTCCAGCGCCGGATAAATTTACCGACGCGGGTTAGTCTTGGGTCTTCTTTGATTTTATATACCGGGCCTGTTTTAATATTCTGGCTAGTAATTAATTCTTTTTCATAATTTAGGGCAGCCTGATCTCCATACTCCTTACCAACACAGTGTTGGATCTTCATTGATCGAAATTTATAAAGATTAAAGGTGCCAGCCCGGCTTACTCTTTCATTCTTATATATTACCGGCCCTTTAGAATCAAGCTTAATTATTAAAGCGACCAAAAATAAAACCGGACTAAAAATTACA
>JBDRCJ010000151.1:0-3177 GCA_043821805.1 Patescibacteria group bacterium | reverse complement strand
ATTATAATTATTATATTTATAATTATTATAGGGGTCTTTTATTTAGTCACTATGAATGATTTAATCGTTAAGGGTTTTAAGCTACAGGATTTAAAAAAGGATATTGCTATTATTAAAAATGAAAATAAAGATTTAGAATTAAAAGTAATGGCTCTAGAGTCTTTAAATAATTTACATGAAAAAGCAGCTAAACTTAATATGGTAGCAGTCGGGGAAGTCGATTATTTAACTGTTTTCAGAGAAGTAGCTGCTAGATAATTATATATAAAATCAATTATGATGGCCTGGCGAAGAAAAAGAACTGAAAAAAATCAAAATAAAATTTACAGTAATAATCGCATTAATATAATTATTGCGATTGTTTTTTTGTTGGGCGGGGCGGTACTGTACCAGCTGTTCCAAGTCCAAGTAGAGAAGAAAGACCTATATACTGCGATTGCCTCAAGCCAGCATCAAGTTTTTAGCGAATTAGACCCAGCCCGGGGAAAAATATTTATGAGTGATCCAGAAGGGAACTCTTCGGCAGAAGAACTTCTTACTTTAGCTACGAATAAAGAGTTCGCATTAGTTTACGCCATTCCGAAAGATATTAAAGACGCTGAAATAACGGCGGAGAATTTATATACTGTATTTAAGCAAAAGCAGGTAGAAAAAGAAGTTGATAAATTATTAGCTGAACTTAATAAGCAGAAATTAGCCGAAGAGTTAGCCTATGTCGCTAGTTTGGGGTTAGCTGAGGCTGAAAGGATAGAAAAGGAAAAGGAAGTTAATAGTCGGTATGAGGCTTTAAAATATGACAAAAATCAGCAGGAATATATAACAATTAAACGCGAAGCTGAAATAAAATTACGCCATGATCAGCTTATTGAAAATTATTTAAATATCTTAAATAAACGAAATGATCCGTATGAGCCGTTAGAGAAAAAAGTAGATGAGGAAACATTATTAAAATTTTATGCGTTAATGTTAAATGATAAAGCAATTACCGCTAATGATTTAGAATTAAAAAATGGAAAAATTATTAATAAGTTAGCCAATAGCGATAATAATAATATTATTACTCTAACCGGCTTAGGCTATGCCATGATAACCTATCGGTATTATCCGGAGAATAATATCGGTTCTCATTTATTAGGTTTTGTTAGCCAGGATAGTGATGAACCTAGAGGAAAATATGGGTTAGAAGGATTTTTTGACGAAGAATTATTCGGGCTTTACGGATCAATAAAAAGCGAGCAAGGGGCAGAAGGTCAAGCCCTAATAATTAATGACCGAGTATATAATCCGCCGGTTGACGGCAGCAGCCTGGTACTAACAATAAACAGATCTATCCAATTTACAGTTTGTAAAAAGTTAAATGAAACTGCCCTGCGCCATGGAGCAGACAGCGGTACGATTATTGTCATGGATCCTAATAGCGGGGCGATTATTGCTATGTGCTCCTGGCCTGATTTTGATCCCAATAATTACCAAGAGGTTGATGAAATAAAAGTATTTAACAACCCGGCAATTTTTGAACAGTATGAACCAGGCTCGGTTTTTAAAGCGATAACCATGGCGGCGGCTTTAGACCAAGAAAAAATTACACCAGAAACAACCTATACTGACGAAGGCAAAATTATGATTACCGGCTGGCCAAAAGCGATAAAAAATTCTGATTATGATTCTTTTGGCGGGCACGGTGATGTAAATATGACTACTGTCTTAGAGTTATCATTAAATACCGGCGCAATTTTTGCCATGGAGCAAATCGGACCTGATATTTTCGCTAATTATGTAAGAAATTTTGGATTTGGTGAAAAGACCGGGGTAGAATTAGAAACTGAAAATAGCGGCGATATAAAAAATTTAAATACTGAAAAAGTACAAGAAATTTATGCGGCCACCGCTTCATTTGGGCAGGGGATTTCAGTCACCCCGCTGCAATTAATTACTGCGTTCGCGGCGATTGCTAACGGCGGTATTCTGGTTAAGCCATATATAGTCAAAGAAATTATCCATAGTGATGGACAGAGTGATTTAATCCAGCCAAAGCAGATAAAAAGAGTAATCTCCACTAAAGCAGCTACTTTATTGTCAGGCATGCTGGTAACTGTAGTTGAAGGTGGGCATGCGATAAAGGCGGCAGTAGCTGGCTATTTTGTAGCTGGAAAAACTGGGACAGCGCAAGTCGCTTCTGAAGTCAGCCGCGGTTATAGCGCTAAAACCATTCATACTTTTGTTGGCTTTGCACCAGCTGACGAGCCTAAGTTTGTTATGTTAGTAAAATTAAATGATCCAAAAGATGTGGCCTTTTCAGCTTCTTCAGCTGCGCCGTTATTTGGCGAAATTGCCGAGTATTTGCTACAATACTATCAAGTACCAAAGGAAAGGAAGTGAGGGGAGTATCGATTGACGACCTGCCTTGCCGGCAGGCAGGTTGTCGAATGTCAATTTATAAATAAAAAATGGAACTTATTATCTTATAAATTTTATAAATCTTTGCTTTATAATTATTTACCCCCTCTGTCTCCCCCTTGTCGAAGCCTGTCTGCGCAGGCAGGGGGGAGGACGATATACATAATCCCTCCCCATCCGCCAGCAGGCGGATTTAAGGGGAGGTTAGGAGGGGTTATAAATACTTATTAAAATATGAAAAGATTATTACAATTTAAACTTAAGATATTGGCAAAGCTAATATTAGCTAAGTATAAGCCTGATATTATTGGGGTTACTGGGAGCGTTGGGAAAACCAGCACTAAAGAGGCGATTTATACAGTATTAAATACGAAGTTCAAGGTTAGAAAAAATATTAAGAATTATAATAATGAAATCGGTCTACCTCTAACTATTATCGGCATTGACTCGCCGGGAAAATCAATTTTTGGTTGGATAGTGGTTTTTTGGCGAGCATTTTTTTTACTTATTTTTAAAGACAAAAATTATCCAAAAATATTAATTTTAGAAATGGGAGTTGACCGGCCTGGCGATATGAAATATTTAATTTCAATAGCTAAACCAAAAATTGGCGTAGTTAGCTTAATCGGACCAGTCCATTTAGAATTTTTTAATAGCCTTGATAATATTCAGAAAGAAAAAGGGATAATGATAAAAAATATTACTAAAGACGGTTGGGCGATTATAAATTATGATGAAGAAAAAACTAGGGAAATGGTAAATCTTAGCAAGGCGAAAGTA
>JBDRCJ010000150.1:0-3595 GCA_043821805.1 Patescibacteria group bacterium | reverse complement strand
AACACCACAATTTCCCGATCTCTAGTAAAATTAGCATCAAATTCAATCCCATAGCCGCGTTTTAACTGTTCAACAAAAGCTTGCTTAGAGCTCTCTGTGTAGTAAAAATTTAGATTACTTGGCTCTAAACCTCGATGGGTGATGATTGATATTGGCATAGTATTACCTCCTTTTTTTGATATTTATTTATATTATTCTTATCATATTATTTTTTTCTTGGCAATAGCTTTAAAAATTATTTTAAGAATAATCTACTGTTTTTATAAATTTTCTATAATATACTGGTCATCTTGCGCCTCTAACTTTTGAAGAAGATCAAGGCGTCGTAAAAAAGATTTACTAGTATCGTTGTACAAATCTTTAAATAATCTGTGTAAATGCTCATATTTATAATGAGCGGCTAAATCCGGAGTAAATATTTTTTTAATTTTAACAATTTGCGCTGCTGCCTTAAAGTCGGAAAAAATTCCTAAACTAACGGCTAAAATTATAAAGGCGCCTAAGGCGGTAGTTTCTGTTTCTTCAATTAAATAAACATCACGGCCAGTTATATCAGCCCTAATCTGGTAAATTAAATTATTCCGAGAAAGCCCGCCTGATAAGCGGATCTGGTTTACTTCAACCCCGAGCGACTCTATCGCTTCCATAATACTCATCGCTAAAAAACCTGAACTCTCAAAGATGCTTCTAATTAAGTCTTTTCTAGAATGGTGCCGCTCTAAGCCAAAAAACATCCCCCGGACATTAGAATCATAAAAAGGCATGCGCTCGCCTAAGAGATAAGGTAAAAATATTAAGCCATGAGCGCCCGGATGGCTTAAGCTTGCTTCATCCTCCATGATATTAAAAATATATTTTTCTGGATAAGCATCGCCGTAAAACACCTCTTTCGCCCATTCTAATAACCCACCGTCTAAATTATTAGAGCCACCAACAATGTATGCATTCTTCTGAGTAGTATTAAAAAAATTTTGGCTCAAGACTCCGAATTTTGCTTCGCAGCTTTTCAGTGATAAGACACGAAATGAAGTAACTGTACCGCAGACGTTGCAGGCCTGGCCGGGCTCATGCACTCCGGCGCCCCAAAAAGCGCAAATCGCATCATAGGTAGATAATATAACTTTAACCTCATGGTCAAAACCCCAAGCGATTTTTAGTTCTTCCCGTAAATTTCCTAAATCAAAGCCGATCGGTAAGACTTCTGGCAGTCTTTCTTTATTAATATCTAAATATTGTAAAATACTAGCTGGGTAGGAATTAGTATCTAGATTATAATAAAATTTTTCGGCGTTTAAGGGGTCTGTCGCATAGCGGCCAGTTAATTTATAAATAAAAAAATCATTAGCAGAAATAAATTTAGCTGTTCGGTTAAAAACTTCCGGATCATTTTCTTTAAGCCAAATCATTTTCGGCACTAAGTAGCTGGCCACCGCTAAATTATTCGGCGAGGAAAAAATATCGGAAAACCGGCTGTCATTTTTAAGCATCTCGGCCTGTTTTTGCGAACGCTTATCAGACACAATCATAGAATTGCCTATCGGGTTGCCGTCTGTATCCATTAAAACTAAAAAGCAAGCCGACGAGGTAATAGTAACGGCCTGAATATTTTTTTTAATTTCTCTATCAGTTAGCACTTCCTTAATAACTTCTTGAGCTAATTTCCACCATTCGTTAGGATCCTGCTCAACTCGTTCGCCTTTAATGGTCGTTCTTACCGGGTACCAGCTTTGGGCTAATTTATTACCTTGGGTATCAAAAACAATCGCCCGGACACTTCTTAAACCTAAATTAATAACTAAAATATTCATAAGACCTTTTGCAAAATAAGATTTCTTAACGAAATTTTCAAATTTTTTGGAAATTTTCTCATAAAAATTTTTGCTTATATGACAATATAGGCTAAAATTTTTTGGGGAAAATTTACTAAAATTTGGAAATTGCCCGCCGACCGGCTGACAGCGTCAGTCGGGCAGGCAGTAGTAAGATTATTTTGCAAGAGG
This sequence comes from Patescibacteria group bacterium, assembly GCA_043821805.1. Lineage (GTDB taxonomy): Bacteria > Patescibacteriota > Patescibacteriia > Patescibacteriales > CAYMCJ01 > JBDRCJ01. The sequence continues at coordinate 1,595 of JBDRCJ010000150.1, read as the reverse complement.
TCTATAACTTACTAATAATTTTACTAATCGTATTATTTAGGCTGTAATTATTTACTACTTGCTGTCTTAATTTTTGGCCGATTAAATTTCTTTCATCACTACTGAGTTTTATAATTTTATTTATCTTTTCGGCCAACTCTTCAGGGTCTTCTTTTTCTAAAATTAGCTGTCCACTATATTCTTTAAAATCAGGCTTAAAAGTTTTATTTAATACTATCGCCGGCACTTGGCAAGCCATTGATTCTAAAGCTACCTTATCCATCCCGCCAGTCGGGCATAAATTTATGCTCAAGTCAGCTTCTCTATATTGATAAACAATATTTTTATAAGGGATACCACCAGAAAATTCTACAAATTGCTCTAATTTATTTTCTTTTACAAATTTCTTTAAAAGGATAGAATATTCTTTATCATGTTTCCTTTTAGCTCCGCCGATTAATTTTACTAATATATTTTTAACTCCAGCTTGGTTTAATATATTTATTGCTTTTAATAATAGCAGTTGATTTTTTATTTTACTTAATCGGCCAACATAAATTATTTTAAAAATTTCATTAGGTTTTTTATTTATATCAGGCTGAAAATAATTAATATCAATGCCATGGCCAATAATTTTTAACTTCTTGCTTGGCAAACAAAAACTTTCCTCTGAAGCGGTAAAAATAATGCTAGCCAGTTTTTCCGCAATTCTTAATTTTAAATTAACCTGTTTATGAGTATACCAGAGAGCAATTTTTCTCTTTTTTATCCGCCAGCTTAAACCGCCTAAAACTAAATATTCCGGATTCATATGAACTAATACCTTATCATAATCATTTCTAATTTGCCAAAGATAGCGATAGAAACGAAGTAGATAAAGAAGTTTCTTTATCGGCCGGTTAACATAAGGTGTAAAACGATTAAACTCTTCTTTCCCTAAAGATAAAACTTTTACATTTTTTGGCAAAGTATATCTTCCTCTTTCTAAGCAAATAACAACAACACTCTGGTAGTGTTTAGCTATTTCATCTAGCCAACTATGGAAAAACCCGAGGACATCGTCCTCCTTATCTACTTTTTGGGTACAAATTAGAAGTTTCATATTTTAATAGTAGTAATATATTTTAATATTTTAAAAAATAAATTTATTAATAATCTTCTTATCAATTTAAAATGATTTTCTACACCCAAATCTACAAATACTATCCAAATCTACAAATTAATATTTTTAATAAACTATTTGTAGATCTGTTTTAAAATTTGTAAATCAGGGTGTAATTAACATTGAATTCCAATTTTCACTCCCTATTTCACAATTAAATTATAAATCATGTAAATCTCCATAATTAATTATTTTTTCCAGTCTTTAATAATTATACCCTGACCATGTTTTTTTATGACTACTCTTTGTTTCTCTTTCCATTTTAATTCATTAACCGCTTCAATCGGTAAAGTTACTGCGTAGCTACTGCCGCTTTTAAAAATCTTGCGGACGCTTTTATTTTCTAATTTTCTCCTCATAAATTTAAAAAATCTATATTTTAATAAAGTATTTCTATATATAATTTTAGGTTATTTTAATTTAAGAACTTGTATATCAACAGTTTTTCCACCCA
>JBDRCJ010000149.1:0-17896 GCA_043821805.1 Patescibacteria group bacterium | reverse complement strand
ATGAAAATTTTAAGTTTAAGTTTAGATAAAACAATATTAGATAGTGATTCTCCGTTAGCAAAACGGACTATTATGTATGGCGAACTGGTGGAAAAATATTTAGTAGTAGTGCCAGGCGAAAAAAAAGCAGAGAAAAATTTGTCAGACCGAGTTAATATTTTTAGCTCTACGGGAAAGAATAAAGTAATTAAGTTATTAAATTGTTATCGGTTGGCAAAGATAATAATTAAAAAAGAAAATATAAACGTAATTACAGTTCAAGATCCTTATTTCATAGCTTACATCGGCTGGCGTTTAGCTAAAAAATATAAAGTTGGCTTAGAAGTCCAGGTGCATGGTTTTGAAAAATATTTTGGTTTGCGAAAAATAATTGCGAGATTTATTTTACCACGGGCTAATTCTGTTCGCGTAGTAAGTAAACGGCTAGAAAGCGAGATGGTTAAAGATTTTAAAGTGAGCCATGATAGGATTACAGTAGTGCCGATATATACGGGAATTAGGAAGCAGGAATTAGGAATTAGGAATAGGGAAAAAGATGGAAGATTAATATTTTTAACAGTGGGGAGATTGGTGGAAGTTAAGAATATCGGGATGCAGCTTAGAGCATTTAAGAATTTAGATTTTAGATTTAAGAATTTAGAATTACAAATAATTGGTAGTGGAGAGGAAGAAAAAAGTTTAAAACTAGAAATTACAAATTTTGGGCTGGAGGAAAAAGTAAAGTTTTTTGGCTGGCAGGATGAATTAGATAAATTTTATAAGCAGGCTGATGTATTTTTATTAACTTCTAATTATGAAGGTTGGGGGTTAGCAGTAATTGAAGCAGCCAGTTTCGGCCTGCCAATAATTATGACTGATGTTGGTTGCGCTGGCGAAGTAATAAAAAATAATGAAAGTGGAATTGTAATCCCAGTTGGTGATGAAAAGGCTTTAGAACAAGCGATGATAAAATTAATTAATAATAAAGATTTAAGGCATAAGCTGGGGGCTGGTGCAAAAGAGGCAGTTCAGAAATTACCTAGTAAAGAAGAAACTTTGAATTTATATAAAAAGTCGTGGGAAAAAGCTAATTATAATGCGAATACTGCAAATTAGTATGCAAATACCGCAAATTTTTAATAACACGAATACGCGAATGTATGCGAATGACGCGAATATAGTATTCGCAATTAGCGGATTAGCGTTTATTCGTAGATTAGCATCACATTTATGAAGTTAGTTATTGAAAAAAATAAAATAAATATGGCGGCGGAACAATTTTTGCGTCGGGCTGGGTATGCTTATATACAAGACCGTCAAACCGGCAATGATAGTTTTGTACGCCGTTTAGGTAGTAATTTTTATCCGCGCTTCCATATGTATTTAGAAGAGGAAGCAAAGAAGATAATTTTTAATTTGCATCTTGATCAAAAAAAACCAAGCTATGCTGGAGCGCATGCCCATAATGCCGAATATGACGGAGAAGTAGTTGAGCAAGAGGTGGAGAGACTGCGTAGCTTGTTGTCATAGAACAAGGAGCACAGAACAAAGAACAAGGAACACAGAACAAAGAACAAGGAACACAGAACATGGAACAAAGAACATAGAACACGGAACATGGAACAAAGAACATAGAACAAGGAACACGGAACAAGGAACATGGAACAGAGAACACTGAAAAAATTACAAATCCAAAATTACAAATTACAAATAAATTACAAATTCAATCCCGAAGTTTCGGGACAAAACATTCTAAAATCTAAAATTTTAAATAATTAGTTTATTCTGAGTAAAAGCAGTTTACAACGAGATCCTTCAACTCGCTTCGTTCGCTCAGGATGACAATAAATTGTCATGCTTCAGCCTTCAGAGGAAATAAAATCTAAACTGGACATTGTGGAAATTATCCGTGAATATATTCCTATAAAACCGGCCGGGATAAATTTCCGAGCGCTTTGTCCGTTCCATCGGGAGAAAAGCCCATCTTTTATGATTTCACCGGAAAAGCAGATTTGGCATTGTTTCGGCTGCTCGAAAGGCGGAGATGTTTTTACTTTTTTAATGGAAATTGAAGGTATTAGTTTTGTTGAAGCTTTAAGAATGCTAGCGCCAAAAGCCGGGGTGCAGCTTAAAAGGCAGAATCCGGCCTTAACTTCGCAAAGGAACCGCTTGTTAGATATTTTAGAAATTTGTAGTAATTATTATCATGAAACTTTAATTTTTAATAAAGTGGCTAGTCGGGCTAAACAGTATTTAATTGAGCGAGGGGTAAAAGAAGAAACAATAAACGAATGGCAGATCGGCTATAGCCCTGGTTCCTGGGATGATGTAATTAATTTACTTTTTAGAAAAGGCTTTAAAGAAAATGAAATTTTTTTAGCTGGGATGAGTATTAAGAAAGAGGGGACTAGCCGCTTTTATAACCGGTTCAGGGACCGAATTATGTTTCCGATTAATGACCCAAGCGGGTCGGTAGTAGCATTTTCTGCCCGAGTAAATCCGGAAAAAGAAGAAATTGAAAAAATGGGGAAGTATATTAATAGCCCGCAGACTATGATCTACGACAAAAGTAGAATTATTTTTGGCTTAGACAAAGCAAAAATAGCAGTTAAAACTGAAGATTTAGCTATATTAGTTGAAGGCCAGATGGACGTTATTACCGCTCATCAGCAAGGTTTTAAAAATGTAGTTGCCGCTTCCGGCACTGCTTTGACTGAAGGCCAGATTAAATTAATAAAAAGATATACTAATAATATTATTTTAGCTTTTGACCAGGATCGGGCCGGTGAGCTGGCGGCTGATCGAGGGATTAGAGAGGCGATGAGGGCTGAAATGAATATTAAAGTAATAACCTTACCAGAAGGTAAAGACCCGGATGAATTAATTAAAAATAACCCGGAAAAATGGCAAGCCGCCGTAGAAAAAGCTCAGCCGATGATGGAATATTATTTTCAGAAAGAATTACAAGTATTAAATTTAGATAAAATTGAAGACCGCCGTAAAGCGACAGTGAAATTATTACCCATAATCGCTAGTTTAGGAAATATTATTGAAAGGGATTATTGGGTAAAAAAATTAAGCCAGACGATTGATGTGCCGGAAAATTTATTGCGGGAAACTTTAAATAAAGCTTTGGCTAAAAAGGGGGAAAATCTAGGCGTTAATCAGGAGCCGATTGAGAGGAAAAAGACTAACTTTGACAGAGGGTCGAGGACGGAATTATTATCTGAAATACTACTTTCTTTAATAATTAAATACCCTAACCTAATTGATTATGTTTTAAATAATATTTTTAATGATCAAATCGGCGGTCAAGTTAATAAAATATTTTACAAAAGTTTAATTTTCTATTATAATTATATTAAAGATTCAAGCAATGATGAAATCAGCGGTAGCGAAGTTAAGAGTATTGAAGTTAATTATCAGGGATTTAAATCATGGCTAGAAAATAAAAATAATACTAATCAATTTGAGACGGAAAAAAATATTAAAGAATTTGATAATGTTATCAGCAACCAGCTAAAATTATTAGATCGGCTGGTTCTTTTAGGTGATAAAGATTTTTATGATTACCAGCCTGAGCAGGCAAAGGCTGAATTAATAAAAGTAATAATAGCTTTAAAGAAAAATTATTTAATCAGCCGCTTAAAAGAAGTTGAAAAATTAATCGCTCAATCGGAGAAAGAAAAAGATATTGAAAATGTCAATCAACTAATGCAGGAATTGAAAACTTTATCAGATGAATTAAGGGATATTAATTGATTATAAATATATTATAAATTTTAATATGGTGAAGAAAAATAAAATTTTTAAACCAAAGACGAGAGCTAGATCCAATACTAAGAATAAATTTTCAGCAACTTTTAAGAAAAAATCAGCCAAGTTGAAAGCAAAAGAAACTAAATTTAAAATTAAACAGGCTAGGCCAATAAAATTTAAAAAAAAGACGGGGGAAGTAAAAGCCGTGAAAAAGAAAGCAAAAAAGGAAATAAAAAAAATAATGAAGAAAAAGTTTAAGCCTAAAGCCGATAAACTGAGTAAGAGTAAAAAGCTAATAATCAAGAAAAATAAGATAAGCAAAAGAATTACCCCTAAAGAAATTGTAAAACCATCTGAACTGCAAATAATTAATTTATTAAGCAAAGGTAAAATGCGCGATTTTGTTACTGAAACCGAGTTATTACATTTATTCCCTGAAGTTGAAGAATATATTTTTGATTTTGAAATTTTTTTAGAAGATCTGCAAAGAGCTGGTATTAGAATAGTCGAAGATACCGGCCAAATTTTAGACTTTGACCTTGGACAATTAGAGAAGGCAGAAAAAGGTAAAAAAGCTAATGGATTAGTCGAACCTCCCGGGGCTGGTTTAGGGGTTAATTTAGCTAAATTAAACACCGATTCTATCCAGATGTATTTAAAAGAAATTGGTAAAGTGTCGTTACTTACGGGCGCGGAAGAAGTAGAGCTAGCAAAAAGAAAAGAAAAGGGCGATAAAGAAGCTGAGAAAAAGATAATTGAGGCTAATTTACGTTTAGTTGTTTCAATTGCGAAAAAATTCGCCGGAGCAAAAGGTTTAAGTCTTTTAGATTTAATCCAGGAAGGGAATATCGGCTTATTCAGGGCAGTGGAAAAATTTGAATATCGCAAGGGATATAAATTTTCTACTTATGCCACCTGGTGGATTAGGCAGGCGATTACGAGGGCTTTAGCTGACCAATCGCGGACAATTAGGATTCCGGTCCATATGGTAGAGACGATAAATAAATTTCAGCAAATTGAGCGTCAGTTAATTCAGGATCTCGGTCGTGAACCTATGCCCGAGGAAATCGCGGCTGAAATGGAAGAAGATATTGATAAAATTCGGCATATTATTAAAATATCACAAGACACAATTTCTTTAGAAACAACAGTCGGCGAAGATGAAGAGGATTCTACGTTAGAAGATTTTATCGAAGACGTAAAAAATGTTACGCCTGATCGTTCGGCCGCTTTGCAGCTATTAAAAGATTATGTCCAGGAAGTTGTGGCAAATTTATCACCGCGCGAACAGAAAATATTAGAAATGCGCTTTGGTTTGTCTGACGGTGTTTCCCATACTTTAGAAGAAGTCGGGCAAGAATTTGACGTTACCCGCGAACGCATCCGCCAGATTGAAGCTAAAGCTTTAGAGCGGATTAGAAAGCATAAAGGACTAAATAAACTGCGAGATTTTTGACCCATAACCCATAACTCATAGCTCGTAACGCGTAACGCGTAACTCGTAACCCGTAATACATAACTCATAACTCAATTTTTTAAAATAAAAAGCTCCCTGGTGGTTGATTATCAGGGAGTTTTTTTTATTGTTGTTCATCAATATATTCCAGGATGAACGATTTTTTTTTCTGGCATAGTTCGCAGAAGGGGGAAACCCAGGCAATATTTATTAAGTATTTTATTTGGTCAAGAACATAGAAAGCCAGAGTAGGGAATTTTTTAATAAATTGAAGGCGAAAATTTAATTGGCACGCTTGATTTTCTAAAATTATTCTTTCTTGAATTAATAATTGGCGTCGGACTTTTGCAGTATTTACAATATTTTTTTCTCTGCTGTTTAGCTTTTGGTTTTGAAATTTTTCTTCAATATGAAGTTGCATTCTAATTGCCGTATGAATATCTCTTATTATTCGGGGAGAATACGGTGTTTGCTCCAGATATTTCTGGCCATAGTTAATTTTAATCCAGCCTTCTTCTAAATATTCAATGCCGGCATTTCTAAGAATCATTAACCTTTTTAACTCTCTTCTTTGGAGGTGTTTAGTATTGATGGGCCGCAGGTTTTTAGGGGCTTTAATTGGCTTTAATTTTTTATTTCTTCTAAAAATAGCTCTTACTTGGTTTATCGCCTGCTCAGGAACTGGTAAGCCTCTTCTTGTTAATCTATCCTCTATATAAAAGGAAGTAAGTTTATTCAGGCATTCAACAAACACAACAATAGCAAAATTATCTTTCCTAATTACTTCTGCTATTATATAATCTGCCATTTTTACCCTCCGAAAAATGATTTAAATTTTATTTAAAAAGAGCTTTAAGCCAATACTCAATTTTAAATAAATATAACAAAAATGTCAATTATGTTCGTGGACTTGCACATTATTTAGCATAAAAATAGCTGAAATATTGACTAAAAAGCAAAAATAGTTTACTCTATAATTACACTGCCATCTAAGGCAGATTTTAGTTTACAATTTAATAATCCCGGGTAGCGCTCCGCCAGCTGGCGGAGGTAGCGCAGTCAGGTTGTGTGATATGTATTTTGTTTATTGTATTTATAATAAAAAGCACAACAAAATTTATATTGGACAAACAGACAATATAATTGAAAGAATCAAGTTACATAATGAAAGAGTGTTTAAACATTGTTATACATACAGATTTGACGGAGAGTGGATTTTAGAATATAAAGAAGGATTTATAACAAGACAAGAAGCATTAAAAAGAGAGAAACAATTAAAAAGCTATAGAGGAAGACAATTTGTTTGGAATTTAATAAAACAAAAATATTCCCGGGTAGCGCAGCGGTAGCGCAGTTGGCTGTTAACCAATTGGTCGTCGGTTCGAATCCGACCCCGGGAGCAAATTAGAACACTTAGACGCTGAAAGCACCGTATCATACGGTGTTTTTAGCTTATATGAGAGGTTTTTAGCTTTTAATTGGCAGTTCTGAAGTAGGTAATTCAAGAATTGCCTTTTTTCAGCGACTTCAGAATTTTCAAATATTTCACGGGCACGCTTTGCCAAATTTAATATAGTGTTTGCCGTGATATAATACTGATTGTTGGCTTTATCGTGCTTGCTTATTTCCGTCATTAGCTTGGCTTGCTTTTCCGTGTATTCTTTAAACTTTTTGTCATAGAAATCATTAGTAATACTACCATCGTATTTATCGTCTTGCAATTTGCTTTTGCGATTTTCAATTTTATCATATTCTTTTCTTAACTCCTGTAGCGTATTGGTAAAAAAGCGATTTTCTGATTTTGTTGCTTGTTTTAAGTCTTGCACTAACTCTTTAACTTTTTCATCCGGTAAATTTATACTATCCAATAATTCATAAATTGGCTTTAATAGATCGGCCTCTTTAACATAAATCCTTTTTTTATGGGCTCTATGATAATTCGTGCAACTATAATAAATATGCCCTTTTGAGGTTTCGGGTGTAATTGTGCAACCGCAATCGGCGCATTTTATCAATCCTCTAAATATAAACGGCTTAGCGGCGTATTTAAAGGGTTTTTTATGCCAACCATTCATTGTCTCTTGCGCTTTATCAAACAAATTTTTAGCTATAAGTGATGGGTATTTATGCGGGTATAATTCATTTTTGATTTTCATCATTCCATAGTAAAATGGATTTTTTAAAGTGTGGTAAATCATACTGATTGTAAGCAGTTTAGGGCTTGCAGTATTGCTTTTTAATCCCGCTTGATCCATTACTTCTTTTATCTGTCTTAGCGAATAATTGCTGGTCGCATACATTTCAAACATTTGTTTTACATAAGGGCTTCGGTGAGGGTCAATCATAATGGCTTTGTTGCCCTTTTCATCCTCATAATTGATATAGCCAATGGGAGCTTTGCCAATCCATTCGCCGTTTTTAATTTTATTTTCATTAGCTCTCTTTACATTATCGCTAACGGAGTCCGAATAATACTTTGCAAGGCTTACGCCAATAGTAAATCTAAATAAATCTGTAGCGGGGGAGTCTTTATGCAATATAATATTATCCGAAGGGAAGTGTAGCTCTATTTTTCCGGCTCTTCTTAATTCTTCCAATAAAGCTAAATCCATTGTGAAGTTTCTAATTAAGCGATCAATTTTATCACAACATAAAGCTGTTGTTTCTTTTGAATTTTGCAGAATATCCAATATTCTTTTAAATTCTTCTCTTTTAGTTTTCCAAGCCGACTCATCAAAGTTAAATTCTTTAAAAACGCTTAACTTTTTTTCTCGGCAATATTTTTGCAACCTTAATAATTGAGCGGGCAGGGAATTGCCAGCTTCTTTTTGCTCTTCGGTTGACACACGGGCTAAAATTATAGCTTTCATAGTTTTATATTTTTTAGCTTTTTATGAAATTCAGGCTCATATTTATAATTGCCATTCTTTATAATTTCAGTAAAGAAATTATTATAATCTTCTGGGCTGATAATATAGCCGAAATATTTTCTTTTTCCTTTCAATGCTGTGTTTAATTCTTTCAGATATATATTAAGTCCGTTTAGTTTCAAACTATTTTTTTTAGAAATATCGTCTTTGTTTTTTATTTCAACAAGCAAATAATTATCATTTTTCATTTTGATTATAAAATCAGGGTTAAATTCAATTTTTTCATCGCCCTTACTACAATCAATATAGTAAAATCCTCGTGATTTTGATTTTATCCACGCTTCAACTTTTTGGTTATTATTAAATAATCTTTCAATAAATTTTTCTTCGGGCTTGCTTTCAGGTAATAATATATTTAAGGGATTTTTATAATTGTTTTTTTTAATATCAACAAATTTTTTTAGAACAGATTTTTTAGCTTTTTTCTTAAATATATTTTCGTCTTCTTTATCTTCTATTAATCCTTGCCTTTGATATTGTTTAAACTCATAATTTACGAGGTCGTTTAAATACTCCCATTTTTCAAGATTAAAAATTTCTTGGGAGTAAAAAACCTTATCATAATCATCTAAAAAGGTTTTTAAGCCTGTATAAGAAATGCCAAAATCCTTGCTGTTTTTTTGCATTAATTTATAGTTTTTGTCTTCCGCTTTAGCTTCTTTTGGGATGCCCCAGTCAATACCGCTAAACTCTTCTTCAATCCTTTTAAAATTATAAATTGATATTTCATCTTTTATTTTTGATTTTTGTATTATCGGTTTTTCCAATATATATTCAGCAAATTCTTCGGCAGTTTTAAATTTATCCGTAAAATCATCATCAAATTTAATGCCCTGATTATACCAATCGGTTAAATATTTTTTTGAATAATAACTTACTTCAAGATTGGCCTGCATATATCCTTCGCCTTCGTCTCTTAATGTCATCGTTTTTCTTTCAATATCTAAATCCTTTATCTGTTCTTTAAATTTGCCAACGGCTTTATTCAAAACATCTTTCATTGATATTTTTTTTATTTTTCTACTTGCCCTTTTTCTCTGCTCTTGATTAAAACTATCGTCAAAATCGCTAAATTGCTCTTCCAAAAAATCAACATCAAAATTAAATTCGTTGGTCGGCTTAATTTCAAAGCGAACGGTCGTGTCAACTACATCGTTGACTAACAGATTAATATTTTCATCGCCCCATTTTTTATGGTTTAAAATAATAACCTCTTGATATTTATCGTTTAAGTTAGGCACACGCCTTAAGCCCCTGCCGACTACTTGGGATATTAAAAGTTTTGAATTAAAAGCTCTTTCTTGGTGCGGGACTATTAAATATACATTCTTGCAATCCCAGCCTTCGGAGAGCATACTTACAGAAATAATCCACTCAACCTTGTTGGATTTGCTCCCGTCGTAAATATCAACATTATCAAATAGTCCTTCATTTTTTAAATGCTCGGGATCGGAAGTATAGCAAATAACTCTTTCATCAACATTTTTTTCGTTTCCATCTCTTAATATTCTTTTAAAATCTTCTTCAACTTTTTTAGCTTCCGCAATATCGGCTGTAATAATAATACCAATCGGTTTTTTTAATACCTTGTCTTTTATAAAGTTCTTTTTAATTTCATTAAGTTGGTCTATAGCTAATAAAAATTGCTGTTTTTCCGCTTGAATTTCTGATATTGTTTCATCGCCTTCGGGTAAGTATTTTATGTCTTTAACTACTTTATTCTTTATAGCGTCCATTAAACCATATCGGTAAATAACATTATGTAAATAAGTGTTTGTCGCTTCAAATGGGGTAGCGGTAAAATTAATAATATTATCAATATTATAATCAGGATTAAATAAAAATTCTTTCCATTTTTTTATATCTTGATATTCTTGGCTTCTGGGACTGCTTCCTTGATTAAAGTTATAGATATGGTGGGCTTCATCGTTTATAACTAAAACATCGTTGCCCTTGCCGTTGCCAAAACTTTCTTCTTTTGACAAAACAGCATTTTCAGTTTCGTAAAATTTATGGATATTATCAATCGCCAAACAATTATCGCCTAAAGCGTCTTCGTGCAAAGAAACAAGGTTTGGAAGTTGTAGATTTTGAATTGATTTTATTTTGTTAAAAAGTTCTTCAAATTTTTGGTTTAATTGTTTCTTTATTGTTTTAGAGGGGACGATTATTTGTATTCGTTTAATTGTTGGTATTTCATTTAATAGAATTATGGCTATTAAAAACATTACATAACTTTTGCCCGTGCCAGTCGGTAAGTCAATAGTCGCAATTCGCTTATTTAAATCGTCTATTTTGTTTTTATAATTGCTCCCGTATGTATCCTTATAATACTCGTCTAAATCGCTGTTATCGGCTAAATTCTCGCTTAAAAGCTCGTTTAGGTCGCTATATCCCAAATAGTAGCTTAAAAGCTCTTCTATGGCTTGTCTTTGGAAGAAAAATTGGTTTGTATCCTTGTCATCGCCCCTTCCGCAAACAACATCAATCAGCTCTTGATATTTTTCAAGAATTTCCGCTTTTACTCGTTTTTTCGGTTTTAATATTAGCTTATCTGTTTTTAATTCCATATAGCTTAAATCGTAAATTGTTTAAACAATTCATTGCCAAAATCGTCCATATATATAACCGCAACTTCTTTGCCTAAGCCGTCTTTGCCAACGGTTATTTTTTTGGTTTTTATAAAGCCGTCAATTTTTGTTTTATTACCTTCTTCATCTTCTTCAATGTCATCTTCCGCAAAGAAAGTATGCGACACTTTAAATGATTTTTGGTTATAATTTTTATTAACTAAAATCATCGCCAAGTTTTCAATGCCGTTTTTCTCGCCGATTTTCACGCTGTTAATTTTTATTTCAACCCCGTCTTTAGTTTTTTTAATATTCTCTTCAATCTCTATTTCAAAAGTATTTACAAAATCAAAGCCAGCGATATTGGAAAATTTAGTTTCAATATCAGACTTCTTTTTTACTTGGCTTATCTTGTTTATTTTTTCCAATGAAATTTTATCTATTTCGGGTGCTGTTTCATCGGTTTTATTTTTAAGGTTGCCCCGATTGGCTTTTAGTATTACATTATTTCTTAAATGTTTTATAATCTGGGAGCTGTCCCGATTTTCAATGATAAACTGCACAAGCAAGGAGTAGGGGATTTTATGGATATAAAATTGGGTATTATTGATTTTTAAATAGTTGGTATATAGCTTGTCTTGATTTTGGGATATAATTATATAAACTCTTTTTAATTTACCGCTTAATTTTTTTTCTAACTGCTCTAAATCCTGCCTTGTTATTTTACCTTTATTAGAAAAAACATAAACATAATTGTTGCTGTATTTTCCGTTAAATTCTATGCCATTTATTTTTTCAGCTTTATTTTTATCAACTTGAAATAAATCGCAAGCAAATGATTTGTATAAATTATCATCAATGTCAACCTGTTTATCTACATCTTTTATTTCATAAACCCCGCTATTCATCACTATAAAAGGTTTATGATTTTTTATATCAGAAATTCTTTTTTGACTGGTATAAATTGCTAACTTGCCAGCGTCAATACCAATCCATTTTCGGTTTAATTTTTCCGCCATAACGCAAGTTGTCCCACTACCAGCAAAGGCATCTAAAATCAGTTCATTTTCTTTTGTGCTTGCGTTTATAATTCTTGTAAGCAATCCTTTTGATTTTTGGGTAGGGTATCCCGTATATTCGTTTGAGCCACTTATAAATGGTTTAGTATAATCACCGTCCCAAACATCTCTAACATAAACTTCGCTATAATATTTATCAAAAATTATGCTCTTGTATTTAACTGGTAAAGTTTTTCCGTTTTTTATAAGTTGGATTATATTTTCTTTTTCTTTTTCTGATAATTCATTGCATTTTCCCTCTTCCTTTTTGGTATCAATAAAAGGTTTCTCATAAATTACTTTTTCTTTTTCTTGTTTGAAATAAAAATCATTGGTTTTTGAGTAAAGCAATATAGTTTGGTGTTTTCTCGCAAATGAGCTTCTGCTTATTCCTTGTATTCTATATCCATATATTATTTCATTTACCAACTTATCCTTACCAAAAATTTCATCCATTATTATTTTAATTGCGTGGACACTACGATAATCTAAATGGACATAAATACATCCGTCTTTACTTAAAAGCTCTTTCATTAAAAATAATCTTTCCCTTAAAAATTCAACAAATTTAGCCCCATCTAATTTATCTCTATAAGCCTTTGCTTCGCCATTTTTAAAATCGCTTTGGGTCGCAAACGGCGGGTCAATATAAATTAGTTTAATTTGCTCTTTATAGCCGTTATCAAGCAAGTATTTTAATGCCTGTAAATTATCGCCATAAATTAATTTATTATGCCAGTTTATTTCGCCCTCAATTTCACTTTTTTCTTTGCTCTCGCCGAATTTTCTAATTTCTTGAAAAGGGGCTGAAATAGTTTTATCAATGATTGTCCGTTTGTCTTTTTTGCCGTCATAAAGAAGTTGGGCTGTTTTATTTACTCCCAATGCTTTTTGCAAATCAAAAACATCATTATCAAATCGCAAATCTTCTGGGAGTTTACCGTGTTTATTGACTATGTCTAAAACTTGTTTTTTTATTATCTCATCATCTATTGTCTTTTGCTTTGCCATATAAAATTAATTAGTTTTTACTTTTTTTAAAAAATTATCAAACTCTTTTTTAACAATTCTAAATTCCTTGCCTACTTTATAGGCTTTTAATTTACCGGACTTAATATAGCGGTAAATAGTCATTATATTATATTCAAGCATGTCTGCCAGTTCTTGGGCTGTATAAAATTTTTTGTTTGTCATATATTATCAACTCCCGTAATAATAACTCCTTCTTTGTTTACTACGGGAATAATTATTTTTTTATCAAAAATAGGCTCATATTTAAACATAAAACCAACCTGTTTTTTTTCTCCCAAGCTGTTATCAAATTGAAAAATATATATGTTTAAAAAATCAAGACTTCTATAATCAAGACATTCAACTGATATATAATTTTTAGCTGGTATTTTATTGCACAAAAATAATAATTTACCATCAATACTATATTTATAATATATATTTATTATTTCTTCTTCAGAGTTGTTTACTAAATAAATAACCCTACTCTCATCTGAATCAGGTCTGTCCTCTATAATACCCAAAAAATATTTATTTTGTTTTTTATTAACATTCATATTTCTATTATACTTTACTTTTCTTTACATTGCAAATCATTTTTTTAAAATGTATTTTTATGCCAATATTAAATAAATTATTTTAGTGGATTATTTTGAAAGGTTTAAATTCTTTCAATTCTCTTTTTATATCCTGCAAAAATTTCCAAGCCGAATTGCTAAATATTTCGTCTTCAAATTTTTCAAATTCTTTTTTCGCAAGCTCCCAATTTACTTTATATATCCGGCGGCTTTCAATTATTTGCCTTAAGCCTCTTATCCCGCCTTCGGCCTTGCATAGCATATATATTCCAACATATTTATAAGCCATAGCGTTTTTTATTGCAGGAAGTATCATAAAAATTTTTTGCAAAATTTCTTGCGGATCGTTATTAGTGCTATATATAAAAGGATTATTACTAAAAAATTTAGTCCAGTATAAGTTTAGTATTTTTTGGCATAAATCCTTTTTAAAAACATCTTTGAATAAGGGATTGGGGGAGTAGCCGACTTTTTCTAATATTTCATTCATTTTTACCTTTTTACTTAATCTTATTTCAAGCCGTAATATTTCAAGGCGTGGCTGTTTTTCTTTAATAAATTTAAAAATGCTTAACTGTTGCATTGTTTGTTCTTGATCTATCGCCCTGTTTTTTGCCTTGTTTAAATCGTTAATCTTATCATATAAAACTATAGCGTGGGAGTTGGTGTAAAATTGCAACGCTTGGCCGTTGTTGCGGTAATTTTTAAAATCAACATCAAACTTTTTACTTATATCAATTTTAGCTAACTCTCTAATCGCAAAAGTGGCTGTATATCCGCCGTTAAGCGGTATATTTTTTGAGGGATGAAAAGATAGCACTTTGGCATTTTCAATGCCATAAGTCCACACCTTAACGCCCATATCAGCCAATTTTTCTATTAAAGTTTTTACTACTCTGTCAAAATCAGCCTGCTCTAATTCGTCTAAATTATTGTTAAACAACAGCTTGGGAGCGGAAAATTGAATTTGCAAATCAAGCCCGACTCCTCGCCTGTAAATAGTTAAACACGGTTTATAAGTTCCTCTTTTCTTTTCTTCGCTTGTTGGGTTATTTATAAAGCTCGCAAAACCAACGCTAAAATTTTCCATTGCTTCTTTGGTCGTGCCAAACTTTTTATAATCCGTAATCCAATAATCATTTTTTGGAATTTTTAAAATTATTGTATCCAGCATTTCATTACATCTTTAATATTTACAATTTTATTGGTTTAATAATTCTTCAACTTTAGAAATTATTGCTTCTTCAATTAACTTGCTTGTCTCTTTATTTATCGGATGATAAATGTTTATGTTTTTGTCGCTGATTTTCTTGGTCGGGTAGGTTATCCGGTAGTCCGCCCCGTCCAGCCTCTTATGTATGCCGATTGAGCCTAAATATAGGCAATCATCAAAAACAACGCTCCCAAAAGCGACAAGGCCGTTATTCGCCTTGATCGGGATTATTTGTATTTCCGTTATTTTCATATAAGTTTGGATTGTTTCGCATATCTACCTCTAAAAGCAACTTAAAAAAGCCAGTCAAATTATGTTTGGCTTCAAACTGTTCGCTTGTTAGGTTGTCGTTTTTAGAGGGTTTCATTAAATTTTTCAATAAAAAAATAACCTTATATTTTAAGGTTATTGTATTTACCAAAAGCTGTATAAGAATTTTATGTAGCCTATATCATTTCTTATGCACTACACATCTTTTCTTTTTTGTTTTTCCAGCGAAATTATTTTAGCTATATGCCCGTCATCAAGAAATATATTTTTATTAGCTAAAATACGCCTTATCTCTTTTAATGTTTTATCCTTATTTTTATATATTAAGTCGTTTCTCTCTTGAATACTTTTATTTTTCGTTTTTACTTTGCCGATTTTTACACCTTTTTTCTTATAAGTTTCTTGATATTGCAAAATAATAGGGAATATTTTTTTAATGTAATCAATAATATCTCTTTGGCTGGCATAGGGGCTGATCCTAATTGCTATTGGGTAGGCCAAATCATCGCTTCTTTCAAAACAATCAGAATAATTACCTTCTTGTTTTTCCAGCATCGTTTCTTGCTTATCTTCTAAAATATCCCAAAGCAAACATAGGTTATAAGAATTAGTATGCATTATTCTGTTCAATTTAGTATAAAATAAATAATTTTCTATTACTTCCATCCAATCAATATAGTGAAGTTGATATTTTTTACAAATATTTTCTAATTCTATATTTAATTCTGCTATTTTATCAGAATGTATAACCCTCCATTCGTCGGGTGGAATTGTATAACATTCAGATCTATTAAAGCCATTTTTTGGTATCTTATATTTAATTCGCAATTCTTTTATTCTGTCTTGAAAATAATCAGTTTTTGATATTTCTAAAAAATAATTCCAAAGTTTTACGCTTCCTTTGGTTGCAAAATATCTTTCGGCCTCTTCATCAAACTTATTATTTATTTTTTTGCTTTTTCCATCCTTCATCACTTTTTTGCTACATTTTTAATTTATATCAATATTATGGCCTTCTTTATTAAAAAAATCAAATTGTTTAGCTTTTCAAATAAAACTAAAAAAATACGGTTTTAAAAAGAATTGTTTTTTATTTTTTAAAGGGCTTGCCTTTCGCTTCTGCTGAAGCGAACGCCCTTTGAAAATAAAAAACCTTAAATTTTTTCAAGTAATTCGTTATCACAGCAAAGGTTAAAACGCGTCCCGCCACATCGTATAAGAATTAGTATGCGAAATCCGCGAAAATGTTTAATTTATATCCACTTTTAATTCGCGCGAAAAATGAACATCACTAAAACAAATTTTTCGCTATGACTTCGCATACTAAGCTCTTATACGAAATGGCGCTTCCTACTGCATCGCCGAGTTTGGGGGTGTCGTGGCACGAAAATACTAAAATGTTCGTGGATTTGCGGGCGGGATTTTAGTTTTACCTCTCGCCAAGTCATTGCTCCGCCCGCCGGACAAAATTTACGGTGGTGTAGGAATTTTTTTGATTTTATGGTATAATGTTGATAAGTCAATAACTTCTTAAATGTTAGCAAATTTTTCTAAACTTAATAATAGCTTAATGTCAAAAAGTTAAAATTTTTAAAAATAGATTATATTATAATTTTAAAAATATGACACAGTATATGCGCAAAAAAATTTTGAATGTTGAAGATATAGGTAAATATTTTTTATACTTGGCCAATCAGGAGGGTAAATTAATAACAAATAAAAAACTTCAAAAGCTCGTTTATTATGCTCAGGCATGGTCTTTGGTTTTAAATAATAAAAAACTTTTTAGTGAACCCATAGAAGCCTGGGTTCATGGGCCAGCGGTTAGAAGTTTATATGTTCAATATAAAAAATTTGGGTTTGACCCAATACGGGTAGATATAAATCTTAATTCACTTGGTATTTCTGCAAAAACAAAAGAATTGCTTAATATGGTTTGGAAAGCATATGGCAAGCTGGACGCCAGTTATTTAGAAATGTTAACTCATAATGAAGAACCCTGGCGGGAGGCGAGAAATAGCCTTCAGCCACATGAAAATTCAGAGTATGAAATTTCTTTGAAAAGTATGAAAGATTATTATTCTAAAAAATTAAGTGAAGTTAAAAACAAATGATTGATATTCCCGCACAAGCGACAGAGCCCAGCGAAAAAATAGATAAAATTTCTCAAATAGCTCAAACATTGCCTCAGGACATAGAAGCTCCTGAGGCAATTCCTTATGTAATTTCTTTCGCAAAATATAATGAAAAGATGTGTCAAATTGCATTACTTACAAGTAATAAAGCGAAAAAAGCCATTGAAACTTTTAAAAAAATTGGAACAAAAATATGCTCAATGGCAGATTTTCAAAGGTGTAGCATAGACCGAATACAGGTTCTCCGCAAAGGAGAATACATAAAATTGTATAGAGGATTAAGTGATGATATTGATTTGAAGGAAATAAAACTTCAGGAAGATGCAAGAATTTTTTATTTTGATATTGAACCACAACGGACTTTATATGTTGTGGCTATAACCCAAAATCACCTTGAAACAAACAAAGTTAGGCATTAATTATTATTTTGTTGTTTTGAATTATTAGAGTAAGCTCATCAGATATTTGTTTCCAATCCAGCGTTCTAAATATGTTTTTAATCGGGAGCCAACAAGGATGAGCCTTAATTAAAAAGGCTAAATTCCACTCAAAATGAGGTAAAAATGCAAACTTTTTACCTTTCAAAATAAAGTTCGAGCCGATATTTTTTAGAAATGCTCGGATTTCCTTAAGATCGCCTTGGTAGGCGGTCTTTTTGGCTAACTTAGAGGTTAAAATAAAATCTCTCATTGGTTCGAGCCAATTACTGCCCTTGTCTTGAATTTCCTTGATTTTTTCCTGCAAAGATAATTTTTCATTGATGAGCTTTTCTTTTTTAGAAACATAATCTTCTTTAGAAATAATATTTTCCAAATGAGAGTCTAAAAGCTTATCAAGCTTTTCATCAATAGAAATTATCTTTTGCTTAAATTCAAGGACAAGGGCTTTAGATGATTGCGCTTCGGTTTGTTTTTCTTTTTCTAATCTTTCTATCATC
>JBDRCJ010000148.1:0-9369 GCA_043821805.1 Patescibacteria group bacterium | reverse complement strand
TTATTTATGCCAGCTGGAATTTTAATTTTTAAATTAGTTATTTTCTCGCAGACTCCTGTACCTGAACAATTTTTACATTTTTCTTTAATATTTTTACCTTCACCTCTGCAATCCTGGCAGGCCATCTGTACCTGCATATTGCCAAAAATTGTCCTTTGCACCTTGGTGATTTTACCAGACCCTCCACAGGTTTTACAAGTTTCAATTTTACTGCCTGGTTCCGCGCAATTTCCCTGGCATTTATCACAGACAACTTTTTTTCTTAAATTAATTTCTTTTTCTACGCCAAAAACCGCTTCCTTAAATTCAATATTTAATTGAACCTGGATATCTTCTCCTCGAACTGTAGTTCTTCCCCGTCCACCGCTTCGGCTAGAGCGGGAAGAAAATCCGAAAATATCGCCAATATCGCCGAAAACATCACCTAAATCGCCCATATCAAAACTCCAGCCAGCTTTATCCTTAGAAAAACCATTGGCATAGCCAGAAAAATCCCGAAAGCCGTCAAAGCCGGAAAAGCCGCCGCCGGCCTGAGCATGCTCAAAAGCCGAACCGAACTGATCGTATTGGGCCCGCTTCTTCTGATCGCTGAGAACCTGATAAGCTTCGTTTATTTCCTTAAATTTTTTTTCATTCCCGCCTTTTTTGTCCGGATGATGCTGGTGCGCTAATTTCCGAAAAGCTTTTTTTATTTCCTCGGCTGAAGCATTTTTTTCAACGCCTAATATTTTATAATAATCTTTACTCATAATAATAATGCGAAACTACAAATTATATGCAAATTCCGCAAATATTTTATGCAAATTAATTCGCATACGAATTTGGAATTTGCAGCATTTGCATAAATTCACGGATTCGCATTATAATACTTAGCCTTTAAATCCGATCTCTTTATCTAAACCCGGCGCTTCTTTTACTTCGCCGAATCGTTCTTCATATTTTTTTAAATTGTCTACCATAGCCGCAATCATTCTTTTAAAATGCCCGGGTGAAGTAATAATTTTCCCAGTAACACGACCGCTAACTCCCATAATATTTAGAAACATCATCTGTATTTCATCCTTATTATGGTTGACCTGCATAGCGTTAGCATAATCTGCTCCAGGAATATTGTCAGCCACTTTTATTTCTTGCGGCTTATTAGGTTGTGCTCCTGGGTTAGGTGGTTGATTTTCCATATTTTTTTTATTTTACGTTATTAATTATATAAACTTTTATTTATTAATTAGGGGTGGTTTGAAACCACCCGATGATTAAAGATCATTTGTAAACTTTTATTGATTTAACTTTTCCTTCTGAAGTGCAAGTCATTATTGTACCATTTTTATCATTGATATAAAATGTAAAATTTTTTCCTACTTCGCAAGTCATAATTGTAACTTCGCAATCAACAGCAGATTTAACGGATGGTAAAAAAATTCTCTCTCTACTAAAAATAAACTCTTTGACAAGGTTATCTTTGCCTTTAGCCAAATATGTTTTCTTTACTCTAACTGTTACTGACCCATATTTATCTAAGTCTACATTAAATAGCTTTTTCAGCTTTTTCATCAACATCCCCCCCCCTAAAAGAATGCTTTCATCTGTCCTATCTGCTTTTCTTCTCCCCTTACTTTCAACACCCAAACGTTTTCTTCGGTAACTTTCTTGTCTATGACTACAACTCCGAACTCTTCCGCTATTGATTCTAAACTTCTTCGGCCAAACCGACTTCTTACTTCCTCAACTTCTTCTTCTGACAACAAAACATCATCTATTTTCTCCATTTTCTCCTCCTTTAAAAAATGTTCAGAGGCAAACAAAGAAAACCTGCTTGCCTCTTTAGGGTTAAATTATTCCAATGTGTAAGAAGTCTGTAAAACTGGTTTTGGAACCTCAATCCCCCCAACAGCTTTTCTAAACATCCCTACAACTTTTTCTGCGTTTTTTCCTGATACTCTCAGAATTATTTTTTGGGAGTCTTCATGATACATCGTCTTTATCTTAACGTTAAATAAATATTCAACAATTTTAAAACCAGAAAAATAAAAACCAACAACAAATGCTCCTAAAATTTTATTTAAATCCTCGTTGCCACATACAAAATCTACTTCACTCATAATCGTCTCCTTTCTCAAAAAGAAAAAATGTTTAAGGTTAGATATCCTCCTTTTTAAATTTAAAATGTGCTTAACCGGTTGTTTATACATTATAATATAAACAACCTATAAGAACACTTCTATTTACTATTTACTAATTACTCGTCCGTATTCATAATTCTTAATTCATAATTCTTACTTTTTTTCATCATCCACAATTTCCCCTTCAACCGGCTCATCATTCTTCTTTTCATCTTCATTTTTCTTTTCATCAGGCTGTCCAGACTGTCCTGTCTTGTCCTCCGTAGCTTCAGCAGAGGAGGACTTGTCCGCCGGAGCACCCTGTGCGGAGGCGGAGTACATAGCTGCGCCAATTCTCTGCGCTACCTGATTTAACTCTTCCATTTTCTTTTTTATTTCATCATATAAGTCAGTATCTTTAACTTTTTTTAGCTCATCAAGCTTTGCTTCTAATTCAGTTTTATCTTCAGCTTTCATTTTATCGCCTGATTCCTTTAAAAGCTTATCAGTCTGGAAAATTACTGCTTCAGCTTGATTTTTCGATTCTATTTGCTCTTTTTTCTTTTTATCTTCATCCGCATGCGCTTCAGCGTCTTTTTTCATTTTTTCCACCTCGTCTTTTGACAATCCAGATGAAGCGGTTATAGTAATTTTTTGCTCTTTATTGGTTGCTTTATCTTTTGCACTGACGTTTAAAATGCCGTTGGCATCAATATCAAAAGTAACTTCAACTTGCGGAATACCGCGAGGCGCCGGCGGAATGCCATCTAGAATAAAACGGCCTAATGTTTTATTATCCGAGGCCATTGGCCGCTCGCCCTGTAAAACATGAATTTCCACGCTGGTTTGGCTATCAGCCGCGGTTGAAAAAATCTGCGACTTAGAAGTCGGAACAGTCGTATTTCTATCTATTAGCGGAGTAGCCACTCCGCCTAAAGTTTCAATGCCTAAAGTCAAAGGAGTTACGTCTAAAAGTAAAACGTCTTTTACGTCGCCCTGTAAAACTCCGGCCTGAACAGCCGCTCCAATCGCCACTACTTCGTCAGGATTAACCCCTAAATTAAGCTCTTTTTTAAAAAGCTCTTTTACTCTTTTCTGCACTATCGGCATGCGGGTCATACCGCCGACCATAATTATTTCTTCAATATCTTTTGTTTCTAATTTTGCGTCTTTTAAAGCTGCTTCACATGGACCAATTGTTTTCTCTACTAAATCGCCGATTAATTCTTCTAGTTTCGCCCGGGTCATTTTCATTACTAAATGCTTTGGCCCGGATGCGTCAGTCGTTATAAAAGGCTGGTTAATTTCTGTTTCCATGGTAGTGGACAGCTCAATTTTAGCTTTTTCCGCTACTTCTTTAATTCTTTGCAAAGCTAATGTATCTTTTGACAGATCAATTCCCTGATCTTTTTTAAATTCCCCAATTATCCATTCAATAATCCGCTGGTCAAAATCCTCACCGCCTAAATGCGTGTCCCCGTTAGTGGATTTAACTTCAACCGTATCTTCAGAAATGTCTAAAATAGAAATGTCAAAAGTTCCGCCGCCTAAATCATAAACTGCGATCTGCTGACCTTTCTTTTTTTCAAAACCGTAAGCAAGGGCGGCCGCGGTCGGCTCATTAATTATGCGCTTTACTTCAAGCCCGGCAATCTGGCCGGCGTCTTTAGTCGCCTGTCTTTGCGAATCATTAAAATAAGCCGGTACCGTAATAACCGCTTCGGTAATTTTTTCTCCAAGCTTAGCTTCAGCATCAGCTTTTAATTTACTTAAAATCATAGCCGAAATTTCCTGCGGTGTATATTCTTTATCTCCCATTTTTATCTTAACTCCGCCGTTTGCTTGTACGATTTTATAGGGCGCTATCTGCATATCACGCTTAACTTCTTCATCGTCAAATTTACGGCCGATTAAACGTTTTACCGCATAAACCGTATTTTCCGGATTAGTTACCGCCTGCCTCTTCGCAGTCTGCCCGACTAATCGTTCGCCGTTTTTAGAAATGGCAACGATTGAAGGCGTAGTCCGGTTGCCTTCCGCGTTTTCTAAAATTTTTGGCTGGCCACCCTCTATGATAGCCATAGCCGAATTGGTTGTTCCCAAATCAATTCCTAATATTTTACTCATATTTATTTTCTCATAACGCGCAACTCATAACTCGTAACGCACTATGATTACTTATTTTATTATCATTTTGCATTTTTAATTTTTCATTTTGAATTAAACGTACATACGCTCGTATATACGTTCGTATATACGTCATTCATCAATCGTCATCCGTCATTCGCCAATCTTAAATCTAAGCACAATCATGGTCGCGAAAAACATGATAATTAATTCGTTTTATTCGTTCCGATTCGTTCAAATTCGTGTCTATCTCTACGAGGTCTGTATCTTTATCTTCTTCGGTTCTGCTTCTGAAGCTTTTGGAATGGAAATTCTTAATACTCCGTCTTTGGCTGAAGCCGAAGCCTGCTCACCGATAACATGAGCCGGCAAAGGAATGTTTCTGTAAAACCCTCCTCGTCTTATTTCCTTGCGATAATAATTTTTATCTTCAACTTCGCTTTTCTTTTCACTTTCACCTTTTATGCAAAGCACGTCATTTTCAATTGAAATATCAACTTTTTCCGGATCAATACCGGCTAATTGCGTTTCAACGATTACATTGTTTCTTTCTTCATATATATCAACCGCCGGCATAAAACCGCTTTGGCCGCGCATAGCTGGCATTAATTCAGAAAACATTTTATCCATATCGTCGAAAGAATCGAGAAATGGTGTCCATTTTACGAGTGGTGACATAATATGGTTACGTTACCTGCGGAAATTGCACTGTCACAATATTGCCGCAAGCCACGAAATTAATATAAAATTATAAAAAAATTCCAAATTCCAAATAACAAATTCCAAATAAATTCAAAATACAAAATCTAAAATATAAAATATAAAAATTTTATTCATCCTAAATATCCCAATAATCACAAAAGTCTCAATAATCCCATTCGTCATTCATAATTCACAATTTAATATTACTCAACTATCACTTTCGCTGGCACAATCACTTTACCATGTAGTTTATAACCCGGCTTTACTTCTTTTCTTACCTTGTCTCCCTTACCTTCAATTGCTTCCATAGTTTCTGGGTTAAACTTTTCTCCCTTGGTTTTAATTTCTTCAACTCCGGCGCTTTTTAAAACGTCTCTAAACTGTTTTACAATATAATGTACACCCTGCACCCAGCCGTTCTTAGTAGCAATCTCGTCAGTATGCTTTAGCGATAATTTTAAATTATCATAGATCGGAATTACTTCATGTAGTAATTCTCTATTGGCGTATTTAGCAAATTCAATTTTTTCTCTGGCCGTCTCTTTTATTAAATTCTGATAATCAGCCAACGCTCTTTTGTACATATTTTCGTAATTATCTTTAACTAAATTTAACTTTTGTAATACTTCATAAGTATAGGGAGCAAATTCGTTTATATCTTTCTTTAACCATTCGCTTAATTCCAGCCATTTATAGCTAAATGCCTCTTCGTTTAGTTTAATCTTTTTTGCATTCTTTGCTTTTACTTTATAATCTAAAAATATTAAATGATTATCTTCTTTTATATATTTATCGTTCACATCAAATCCGTCGGCTACTCCAATAAACTTAATTATTTCAATATCCAGATTAGTTTCTTCCTTTATTTCCCTTCTTAAAGTTTCTTCTATTTTTTCTCCCACTTCAACCCTACCGCCTGGACAAACATATTTATTATGCCATTTCACTCCTTTAGTTAAAAATAATTCGTCTTTATCATTAAAAATAAAAGCGCCGACTATAACTTTGGGATATTTTTTTTCTTCACTCATAATTTTTTTTACTTATAACTTTATTACGGCTGAAAGCTAATAACTATCAGCTTTCAGCTATTCGCTATTCGCAATTAGCGGTATTCGCTCCGCCAGCCGGCGGATAGCGGATTAGCATCACATTATTTACTTATTTTACTATTAACGAATTTCACCAGCGCCAAATTCTTATCATAATTCATTCTCATCGGGCCTAAAATTCCAAACAAGCCGACATTATCGCCTAGCTTATATTTTGCCATTATAGTACTGCAGAAATCTCCGAACGGATTATTAGCACCTAGCATAATCTGCTCTCCCATTTTTATTTCATTATAAATTTCATCAATAATTTCATCTATCCGATCAATCACCGCCGAGATGTCATAGATTAAGTTAGTATTATAGAATTCTGGCTGGGAAAATAAATTTGAAATACCGGTGTAATATAAATTATTCTTATGAAAAGCCCAAAATACTGCGTTATTTGATAATTTTGCAATTATTTTTGCTGTATTTTTAAAACCTAATTCGTCCTTATTCTTTACTGCTTCATTAATATTTGTTTCTTCTTGCTGGCTTAATTTTTTTTCGGCTAAATTTTCTAAAAATAAACTATAGGCTTTTTCTGTTGGTATCCGGCCGGCTGAAGTATGCGGCTGGAAAATATATCCTTCTTTTTCTAAGTTAGCCATTTCATTTCGGACAGTCGCAGGAGAAATGGCTAGCTTATATTTATCCACCAAAATACCTGACCCAACCGGTGCGCCAGTTTTAATATGTTCTTGAGTAATTGTATTTAAAATAAGTCGTTTTCTATCATCCATATCTTATTTTTTTATTGTATCACCGTTAGCACTCTCCTGTCAAGAGTGCTAATTTTATTATATCTAACTACATTTTTTTGTCAAATAAAAAAGGCACGGATTAGTAATACTTCAAATAATCCGTGCCAGGTTAAAAATATAAATGTCCTAGTTTTCTATTCGATAATTGGGAGGCTCTTTAATCATAATTACATCATGGACATGGCTCTCCCTTAGGCCCGCTACTGTTATTTTATTCCATTCAGGCTTCTCCTGCAGCTCCTGAATATCACGGCAACCTAATAGGCCCATTCCTGCTCTTAGTCCGCCGACGAGTTGAAAAATTGTGTTTGATAATGGACCACGATGTGGTACTCGGCCAACAACCCCCTGAGTTATTATTTCCGAAAGATCAACTTCTTCTTGAAAGTATCTGTCTTTACTTCCTTCTTTTAATGCTTCCTCTGATCCCATGCCCCGATATACCTTATATGTCCTTCCTTGAAACAGTATAGTTTCACCAGGGCTTTCTTCGGTCCCGGCAAGCAAACTACCAATCATCACACAATCAGCTCCACCGGCCAGGGCTTTTGTTATATCTCCAGAGAATTTAATCCCGCCATCAGCGATAGTGGGGATATTATATTTCTTTGCTTCTGCAGCACAATTAAATATAGCGGTCATTTGCGGTACTCCTACCCCGGCTACAATTCGCGTTGTACATATTGACCCCGGGCCAACACCAATTTTTATAGCTGATGCTCCGGCCTCAATTAATACGCGAGTAGCTTCCGCCGTGGCTACGTTCCCAGCTACTATTTCCAAATCAGAAAATTCTTGCCTTAACTTTCTAACAGTGCTTATCACTCCTTCTGCGTGACCATGGGATGAATCTACCGTGATAACATCAACTTTAGCTGCGATAAGTCGAGCTACTCTTTCTTTTAAATCTGCTTCTACTCCTACCGCTGCACCAACTCGTAAACGACCAAGTTCATCTTTTGCTGCAAAAGGATATGCCTTATGTTTTTCTATGTCTTTAATTGTTATTAAACCAACAAGCTTCCCATTTTCGTCTACTATCAATAGCTTTTCAATTTTATGACCTTGAAGCTTTACTTTTGATTCTTCAAGAGTTGTTCCTTTTGGGGCAGTAATAAGATTTTCTTTAGTCATAACTGAATAAACTGGTTTATCCAAATTTGTTTCAAACCTTAAATCACGGTTAGTAATAATGCCAACTAAATCTCCATCCTTAATTACTGGCAAACCTGAAATTTTATAGCTTTCCATTAATTTTTGTACTTCATACAACTTTTGTTCGGGTGAGACAGTTACCGGATCAGTAATCATCCCACTTTCTGACTTCTTTACCTTTTCAACCTCTAAAGCTTGTCTTTCAATACTCATATTTTTATGAATAAAACCTATACCACCAAGCCTTGCCATAGTTATTGCTGTTCTAAATTCAGTAACAGTGTCCATTGCAGCGCTGACAATCGGGTTGTTTAAAAGGATATTCCGAGATAACTTTGTTTTTACATCCACTTGGTTTGGCAAAACAGAAGAGTGTTGCGGGACCAAAAGAAGATCATCAAACGTGTAGGCATTCTTAATCTTTCTGTCCATCTTTTCCCCCTAAATTAGTTTTTTATTAAAAAATAGAAAGAACCTCCCCCCTTTAAAATTATTTTCTATTTAATTTAACTTAAATAATCTAATAAGTCAAGGTAGTTTAAATTTTTCAAAAAATAACAGAGCTCAATCCTTTTTGGCAAATTTAAGCCCTATTACAAAATATAATTATTAGTTATTATTTTTTAAAATAATTCGTTTCTTTCGTTAATTTTCGTTAGTTTTCCTGTCTATATTCGTGTCATTTTTACCCGCCTAAGCTTCAGCGTAGGAGAGCGTGTCTAACAAATTCGTTTCATTCGTTCTTATTCGTTATTATTCGTGTCTCGCCCAAAGTACCATTCAATTACTTCTCTGGCAATCGGCACTGCGGTTTCTGAACCTTCACCGCCTTCTTCTACTAAAATAGTAATCACAATTTCCGGATTATCATAAGGGGCAAAGCCGGTAAACCAAGAGTGATTATCTTTTTTACTTGACCATTGAGCGGTGCCGGTTTTACCGGCAACTTTCACCGACAAGCTATCTAAACCGCGGGCGCTGCCGGTGGTTACTGCCTGACGCATACCCTGGCGAACAACATTAATATTATAGCTATCAATAAAATTTTCTCTAATCGGCGCTGATTCAATATCTCCGATTAATTTGTCCTCATCAGTTAAAACCTGCTTAATTAAATGCGGGCGGTATAATTTCCCCTGATTTGCAAACACTGCTGTATAATTTGCTACTTGCAAAGGAGTTACTAAAATATCGCCTTGGCCAATAGCTAAATGATAAGTATCGCCGATATACCAACGCTCACCCTTGGTTTTTTCTTTCCATTCTTTAGTCGGTAAAAAACCGCTTGCTTCATTAGCTAAATCAACTCCGGTCTGCGAACCTAAACCGAATAATTTCGCGTAATTCACAATCCGATCAACTCCTAAGCCATTAAAATCTTCAAACCCGCCACCAATATAATAGAAGAAAGTGTTAACTGACTGGGAA
>JBDRCJ010000147.1:0-14311 GCA_043821805.1 Patescibacteria group bacterium | reverse complement strand
CTGCCAGACGGA
This sequence comes from Patescibacteria group bacterium, assembly GCA_043821805.1. Taxonomy (GTDB): domain Bacteria; phylum Patescibacteriota; class Patescibacteriia; order Patescibacteriales; family CAYMCJ01; genus JBDRCJ01. Next base: position 14,299 of record JBDRCJ010000147.1, on the reverse strand, counting down.
ATAAGCGGCTGGGATATGGAATTAAAAGAAAAAGAAAGAATAAAGAAAATTAGCCAGCCGTTTTTGAGCGTAAAAAAAAATAAACCGGCAATAAATTACTTTGCGACCGCTATAAAAAAAGGCAGATGGTATTATGACGCAGTTAGACTGTGTGAAAAAGAAGGGATAAAAATTGATAAAGAAAAACGGCCGGTTGAAAATTTTTCCGACTATCTATTTCGTAAAATAATTAATATTCCAATCATCGGCAGGGTGGTTAATAAATTTTATAGAATGATAAAAAAATTATGACAATATGTTATTTTGGAATTTACGACCAAGATTACTCGCGTAATAGAAATATTATTAAAGGCCTTGAAGAAAATGGAGTTAAAATAATTAAAGTGGTTGACAGAGCTCCGGGAGTAATAAAATTTTGGAAGCTATTTAGGAAATATTGGCAAATAAAGAATGAATTTGATTTAATGATTGTAGGGTTTCCGGGGCACATTATTGTTCCTTTCGCGAAGTTGCTAACGAGAAGACCGATAGTATTTGACTTGTTTGTTTCTTATTATGATGCTATTATTTTAGAGAGAAAACAGTTTAAACCCAAGACGTTGAAGGCTTATTACTACTATTTTCTAGATTGGTTATCGTGCCATCTGGCCGATAAAGTAATATTGGATGCTCATGAACATGTAAAATATATATCAAAATTGCTTAAGGTAAAAACCGATAAGTTTATAGTAGTTTATACCGGCATTGATGATAGTTTATTTACGCCAATTACCCTTAAGCAATATAAAGAAGAAAAATTTATTATTTCCTTCCACGGCTATATCCAAATATTGAATGGAATGGACTTAGTAATAAAAGCAATGGAAAGGTTAAAGAGTAGTGACATTGAATTATGGATTATTGGTGGAGGGTCAGAATATGGCAATATTAAAAAATTAGCGGAAGAACTAAAGTTGAATAATGTAAAATTTTTTCCGCCAATGAAGCCAAAGCAATTAATCGAAAAAGTAGGTCAGGCGGATTTGGGTTTAGGGTTTTTTAGTAATAGCAAAAAAATTGACCGGGTTATCGCTAATAAGGTTTATGAGTTGATGGCTTTAAAAGTGCCGGTTTTAACCGGAGATTCGAAAGCAACCCAGGAGCTTTTTATCCACAAAAAACATATTTATTACTGTGGGCGGGGGAGTGTTAATGCTATTGTGGAGGCGATTTTGAAATTGAAAAATAATAAAGATTTAAGGCAACAAATAGCTGTCAAAGCCTATTCACACACCAAAGAGCATTTAACTCCAATAAGGCTAGGAGAGCAGTTAATCCCAAAATTAAAAGAATTAAAATAAAAAACGGCACCATTGATTAATAAGATCAATTAGTGCCGGGGATTGTTGATATTAAGTCTATTGGGTTAAAGCCTTATAGACTTTAATAATTTTTTGCATATTACGCCCCTTGTTGTTTATGCTAATAGGTTAAAAGATTTCTCGGGATAATTTTTGCTGGGTAATTGATAATGGTTTATTTAATACGGTTATGTAAGCTATGCAGAAAGATACAATTTGGATAATAATAGCCAGGCCAAACATGGACATTGCGCTGAAGTAGGTTGACAAGAGCAAGGCTAATAGAATACCAGTGTTCGTGCCCATGAGCAAAATTGAGGCTACGAATTCAAGGTTATTCCCGTTTGACAAATCTCCCACCAAAGCCATATTCATAATTCGAAAAACAGAAAAATTAAAAGCCAAGCATACGACGCATATTACCAGGGCTATGCTTGAGCTATTAAGATAGAAAAACAGCAATCCAGCGAGGGCAATAACATATGCTAAAATTATATACCAAGTTCTACCCCTGACATCAGACGATTTACCGATAGATAGCGCTATAAAGAATGAAAACAGAAAGTAGAAAGACAGCAGTTTACCGACCCATTCTTGACCTAAACTATTTTTGATCAGAACAGGAAGCGGTCCGATAACCAAACCGATACAAAATCCCATAGCTAAACTTATAATAGCAATTTTATAAGCTGTTAGGCTGAATAAGGTTTTTTTAATTAAGCGTGCTTGATTTTTAGTTACCTGCTTTGTGTCTTTTAGGGCAGTAAAGGGTATGAGCGCTAGAAAAGCGAAAATTGCGCAGACAACAAATAACGTTTTTAGGTTATAGCTATTAGTGAACAGAGAAAAGATGAATGTACCAATAGCTGATAAAGCCCAGATCATTTCAAAAAAACCAGCATTGCGCCCCCGGACATTAGCCTCGCTTAAACGCATTAGATAACTTTCTTGAGCTGTCCAGAGTAGGGCTGCGCCGCAACCCAATAATATAGAGGCGATATAAACCAGACTAAGAGTGTCGGTAGCAAAGGTAAACATGTAAACAGTGTATGTTAAACCGCCTAAAAAAAGAGAATTCCTTGCTCCCCATTTTGATACCAGGGCAGCCGCAAATGGATTGAATAGGGTAAAAAATAAGTAAATAAGAAATAGAGAAAAAATTCCTTTTCTTGGATTCTGGAAAAAGATTGCAACATGCGCTTGAGCTGCATTGAAAGCCAAAAATAGTAGAAAAAAACCAAAGGTCATAACTATGATGTTTTTGTCTAGAGAACGGAATATATTTTTTGTCATAATTTACTCTCCTTGTTTTTTATTATCGCTGTTTTCATTTTTTTATTATCATTATCCATATCCATATTTTTCTCCTCGAGCAGAGAAGATACCCGCATTGGTTCTAGGTACTTCAATTTGGTTGTTTTTGGTTATTTTGCGTGTTTTGTTGTTAAGGTTCGTTCAATCATAATTTTATATCATATTATCAAGCTTGTGTCAAGTTTAAAGATTAACATGTTAACTTGATTAAAATAGAAAAAAATGGATAATATTAATATATAAGGATAGGGCTTTTAATATTTTAAATAAATATTATTAAATATCAAAAAAAATATGGTTAAAAAAATATTAGTAACAGGAGGCTTAGGATTTATTGGCACGCATTTAGTGGAAATGCTTTCGGAAGGAGATTGCGAGATAGATATTGTTGATAATCTTACTAATAATTCTGTTATCCCAGAAGATATATCCTCTGACAAAATTAGAAAAGTTTATACTTGCTCGGTGGAAGAATTTAATTTTGATAGTAAAAAGTATGATGAGATTTATCATCTAGCCAGCCCGGTTGGCCCAGCCGGAGTTCTTAATTATGCAGGGATAATGGGTCAAATGATAATTAATGATGCGCTTAAAATTGCTAAATACTCTGCAGAAAATAATGCCGCTACAGTATTTATTTCAACATCTGAAGTTTATGGAAAAGATCCTGGCAACGAAGCCCAGAAAGAAGATATTGAAAAAATAGTGCCGGCAAAAATTACGGTCAGGCTTGAATACGGAGTAGCAAAGATGCTTAAAGAAATTTGTGTTCATAATTTTGCCCTAAAGTATCCTTTTAAATATAATTTAATAAGACCCTTTAATATTGTGGGCACAGGTCAAAGTTCCAAGGCAGGATTTATTGTTCCTCGTTTTGTCCAGCAGGCGTTAGATGGCAGAGATATAACTATTTTCGGAGACGGTACTCAAAGAAGAACTTTCACTCACGTCAAAGATATTAATGAGGGGATTATAAAAATAATGAGGTCAAATATTAGCGGAGAAGTTTTTAATGTTGGAAATCCGGCGAATGAAGTTTCGGTAAAAGAAGTTGCCGAAATAGTAAAAAAATTGACAAATTCAAATAGTAAGCTAGTCTTTGTTGATCCCAAGAAAGTATATGGAGAGCATTACGAGGAGGCTTGGAATAAAATTCCTAATATTTCTAAAATAAAATCTATGGTAGGTTGGAATCCTCGATATGCTTTTGAAGAAATTGTCCAGGAAGTTATCGATGATTGCTTGAGGATGAGGAAGGCTAATAAAACCAGGCCAAATCAAGAATAATTAAATAATTTTCCTAGAACAGTCTCATTAGGAGAGACGCTAGAGCTGTATTTTTTTATGAGTGAAGTTATAAAAAAATTTTATAATAACCATAATGCCTTTGGAATAAATAGCACTCGCTGTAAAAATATAAACACTTTAATAAAGGATGAAGTTGCCGAAGGCGATAAAAAAATATTAGATGTAGGCTGTGCCACTGGTTATTTATCTGCGCCGCTAAAAATAAACAGAAATCAGGTAATCGGTATAGATATTGCGGATAAATCTATTATGGAAGCTTCTAAAAAATTAGACGAGGCTTATGTAGTAGATATTGAAAATTATCCTTGGCCAAAGCAAATAACAGACTGCAAATATGATATAATATTTTGCACTGAACTGATAGAGCATTTGTTTGCCCCGGAAAAATTATTAGCTTACCTAAAAGGATTATTGGCAAAAGATGGGATTATAATTATTACTACTCCGAATTTTTTAGTCTGGAGCGGCAGGATCAAGATGATGCTTGGTTATTATGAAGTTTGGGATAAGGGCCATATTAGATTATTCTGTTATAATACTTTAAAAAGGTTAATAGATAAAACAGGATTTTATATAGACAAGGAAGACCATGTGATTCATCCTAAAATACCTTATTTTATTGGAATATTAAGGCCAAATTTATTCGCTTATCAAATTGTAGTTAAATTAAAAGTAAAAAATGATATTGATTAAAATTACTCTGCCTGTTTTAAAAAACGAATTAATTGCAACATAAGAGTATAAATTTTTTAATCAGAATAATAAGAATAAAGCAATGAAGCCGATAAAAGATAAATTTGTTTTACTTTTTAATCCACATCCAGTAAGGATTGGCAGAACAGTTACGCCATTAGGCCTTTTAGCAATTTCTTCCTTCCTAGAAAGAGATGGGTATGATATTAGAATCTACCATTCTTCTGAAAGAAAGCGGTATTTAGAGGTTTTGGACCATTTAGACCAGGCAATATGCGTTGGCATTACTTCAATGACAGGCTATCAGATAATAGATGGATTAAATTTTGCAGAGTTAGTTAGAAGAAAAAATAAAGATGTTCCAATTATTTGGGGCGGAGTTCATCCCACAATAAAGCCAATCCAGACCGTAAAACACCCCCTAGTAGATATTGTAGTTAGAGGTCAGGGCGAAGAAACTTTTTATGAATTAGTCAAAGTCCTAGATAAGGGTTTAGAGCTAGCGGAAATTCTAGGTATTGTATACAAAAAAGACAATGAAATTATTGAAAACCCATTAAGGCCAGTAAGAGATATTAATGAATTTCCTCCGCTTCCTTATCATTTATTAGATGACAGTATTGAGAACTACATAACCAGATCCGGTCATGGAAAACGGCAGTTGCCGATTATTACCAGCAGCGGTTGCCCCTTTGGTTGCAGTTTTTGTTATCTATCCACGCCTGAGTTTAAAAGAGCCTGGAATGCTTTTCCGCCCGAACGAGTAATAAAAGAGATAGAGTATTTAGTTAAAAAATATAATTTATCAAGCATTGATATCAGGGATTCAAATTTTTTCGTAGATAAAGAAAGGGCCAGACAAATTTTTCAAGGGATTATAGAAAAAAAATTAAATATTTCTTTTACCGGAGTGAATGGGCGCGTTGACCAACTGGCAAGATGCGAAGATGAATTTTGGCAATTAATGGAGGAAGCTGGAGTAAAAGAAATTTTAATTGGAGCTGAGTCTGGCGACCAAGAGATGTTAAATTTAATTAACAAAGGTATTACCCCAGAGATAACTCTAGAGTGCGTAAGGATAGCGGCAAAATATAAAATTAATATTGTTAATTCGCTTATGACTAATTTTCCACCCACCGCTAACGACCCGGCCGCTATAAAAAAAGTTATAAAAAGAGAATTAAATAATACAACAGAATTAACCAGAAAGATGTTTGAGATATACCCATTAATTAATATGATGTTATTTTTTTATACGCCTTATCCAGGCACCCCCCTATATCAGTTATGTTTAAAGTCTGGCTTTAAAGATCCGCAAACACTAGAAGAGTGGGGAGAAATTGACTTAAACACTCAAACCGTTCCTTGGGCAGACAAAAGCCATGTAAATAAGGTTTTATTATTAAATGATTTATTTGTATTAAAGAAAATTACTTCCCCTCAATATTTAAAAGAAAAAAAATATAAGGGAGCAAAACATTTTATTTTAAAATATTTAGGCCTTTGTTCAGCACTTAATTGGTGGGTTACCCTCAGGTTAAAATATAAAATTTATTTTTTTCCGTTCGAAAGGTTATTGTTTTCGCTAAGCAAAATAATGTATTACAATTCAAATAAGAAATATAACTCAAATCTATTAAATAAGTAAGAAATATGAAAATAATAGCATTAACTCCAGTCCTCGACAAATGTACAATTGCCAATATGGTCATACAAGGGTTGAATGATTTAGGGCATAATGTTATTGCCACTAATCCTGGGAATAGTGTAATTAATCATTACGACGATAACGAGGTGATAGAACATTCAAAGGACGCAGATTATATTTTTGTATTTTGGGACAAGGGAGAAGGAAACAGTCAGTCAAAATATTCTCTTCTTAATAGAATTAACAGGCCTGAAATTACGGCATATATTGACGAAAGCGAATGGACAAGTACTGGTGTCCTGGGAGATGAACTATCCCCGGCGTATTGGATAACACCCGAAAGGGGTATTTTAAATAGGATAAAAGCCAGCCTAAGTAGGATAAAAGCTTTTATATACGGTCGAAAAGATCTTTTAGCCAGACAAAAAGGTTTTATTAGTAGGCAAAAAGTTGAAGCTAAATACAATCCAAGAAGATGCAAGGGTGATCCTTGGCTGAATGATAAAATGTTTAATTATTGCATGTGGTATTTCAAAAGAGAGTGTTATCCCGAGGATGTAGCCAGGGGTATAATTCCCCTAAACATTGGATGTTGGAACGAATATTTTAGCAACCTAAATATCAAAAAAGACATTGATATTCTTTGTTCATTTGGGCAACTAGATACCGGCTTACGATATGAGGTATACCATTTTTGTAAAAAGCTTGAATATGAGGGATATAAGGTTAAGTTTATTGGCATGGGTAAACAAAAGGTTGATTTTAAAACTTATCTGGAGTTAATAGCCAGGTCTTTTATTGGTCTTTCTGCCTGGGGGGCAGGGAATAGCTGTAGAAGATTATATGAAACAATGGCAGGCAGAACATGCTGTTTTGCTCAAAAAACAGAAATTGAATTTGTTAATAAGCCCGAGGATGGTGTTCATTATGTTGAATATTCTAACATGGCTGAATTTATGGATAAGATATATTATTATCTTAATAATAGAAAATTATGTAGTGATATAGGGAAAAGGGGGTATGATTTTGTTAAGAAATATCATACTGGAGCCGCCAGGGTGCATTATATGCTAGATATTATGTCGCCAAAGAAGAAAAAAACGGAATAGCTATAAAGGTTGGTCTTTCTGCCGTGGTTTTAAAAGTTGGGAGGAAGAGACGGCTGTGGCTTTCTCATCGTGGCAGAATCCCTTTCAGGAGATTTTGCCAGAGCAGTAAAAGGGTGGGGAAGTGACTATGACGGTTAGTAGTTCCAAACATATTATTTACTGGTTTACACCAGTTTTTATTTTCTGCTCAGGCAGAATCTACCCGACGCATTGGATGATTCTGCCGCGGTTTTAAAAGCTGTGAAGAGTGAGATATAGAGAGTTATTGCATTTTCATCAAAAAGCGGTTTAACCGCTTCGTCAGCGGTTAAACCGCTGATGAGCCAGTAGCAAGATTGCAAAAGGCGCTAGTAATATTTAGGCGCTCTTTTTGTTTATATAAATTTGCTAAAATTAGGTATTTTTAATAATTTACTGATACCTATTGACACTTTTTGACACCTTTGATAGAATAGAAATATAGATGTGGATAAGTATATTATTATGATTATGGTAGATTATAGAGTGGTTTTAGGTGCGGCGTTTTAGGCCTGCGCCGCACCAATAAATTACTTTATTAAAAATAATATCATCCCTATAAATATGTCAGAAGAAATAAAGGAGAATGCGGTTTATACAACCGAAGAAACGAGAAATTTATTAAAAATAAGCGACAGCACAATTAAGCGTTTGCTTAAAAAAGGTATAATTCGGGCTAATAAAGTCGGCGGCCAGTACCGGATTTTAGGCAAGGAAATTTTACGGTTAATTTCACCGGAATTAGAGCAGAAATCAGTCAGCGCTTATTTAAAAGCGAAAAAGAAAGCGGTTGAGGTAATTAATAAATGGTAGTGTTTTAAGCTATCATTTTTTATTTTCATGAAAAAGATTAAAGTATTATATATTTTTGCAAATGAAAGAAAAAAAATGGAAGAAGAATGGAAGAAAGGACTAATGCCTGATACCTATTTTATCGGTTATAACTATATGTCTGAATTTGGAATAAAGGCCGAGTACATTGAAAATAGATTTATTAATTATTTAAGAAATAAAAATTATAATTTAGTAAATTTATTATTAATATTTAAGATAAGAAAGTATGATATTGTATTCACCGGCACTGCTTTTCCTTTAATATTTTTGGCTAAAGTAATACTTAGATTTAAAAAACCGAAAATAGTTTTTTACAATACATTTCTCACAAATTTATTAAAAAGAAATAAGCGCGGTTTAAAGAAATGGCTAGTGCGGAAAATTATTAAAGCAATAGACGCGATTGTTTGCCCTTCGCATAGTCAGATTGATTTTTTAGTAAAAGAAGGTTTTTCTCGAGAAAAATTACATTTTATCCCGACCGGAGTTGACGTTGATTTTATTAATAATTATCAGGTGCCAGAAACAAGGGAAAAGTTTATTTTAAGCGTTGGAAGAGATATGGGTAGAGATTATGGGACATTAATCGAAGCTGTGCGTGATCTTAATGTTAAAGTAAAAATAATAGCATATCCTAGGAATTTTAAAGATATAGATGATTTACCATCAAATGTTTCTGTGAAAGTTGTTCCGTTTATAGAGTTAGTAGAATTATACAAAAATGCAGAATTTATTATAATTTCTACAAAAAAAGAAGAGCGTTTAGATGCATCAGATTGTTCAGGCCACTTGGTATTACTTGACACTATGGCAAGCAATAAGGCGATTATTGCAAGTAGGCGAAGTACAATAGATGATTATATTACTGATGGGGTAGAGGGTGTATTGGTTGACGCAGAGGATCCTAAGAAACTTAAGAGAGAAATAGAAAAGTTATTAAATAATTTTGAATTGGCAGAAAAGATGGGTAAAAGGGCTTTTGAAAAGGCAAACAGATTATTTACAACAAGATTGTTTGCTAAAAGTTTAGCAGAATTTTTTTCAAAATTAATAAAAGAAAAGAGATGAAATTAGTAATGATTTTTAGTAGTACCTTGCCCACCGAGAGGGCTCATGGAGTACAAATAGCAAAAATGTGCGAAGCTTTTGCTGATTGTGGGGTTGATGTAGAGTTGATAATATCTAGAAAAAAATTAATAAATGATGATATTTATAAGTACTACAAAGTAAAGAATAATTTTATAATAACGCAGAAATGGTGTGTAAATTTTAATAATAATTATAGAATTAGATATTTTAGTTTTTTATTAAATTTAATATTTTCTAGAATTAGAAAAGATTGTTATATTTTTACTAGATATCCAGAGGTGGCGTTTTTATTTTCATTATTAGGTTATAAGGTTGTATTTGAAAATCATAATTGGAGGGAAGATAAAAAGCATAAAAATTTGTTTTTAATTAAAAATGTTTTTTTAGTCGTTGCTACAACAAAAATTATAAAGAATGAATATATTATTAATAAATTTAAAGAGAAGAAAATTATAGTTTCACCTCACGGAGTAGATGTAGATCAATTTAATATACAAATTTCAAAAAAAGAAGCAAGGGAAAAGTTAGGAATTCCGTTTAATAAGAAGATTGTTTTATATTCCGGCCATTTGTATAAGCAAAAAGGAGTTTATACGATAGTTGAAGCTGCTAAACAGATGTCTGATGAATATTTATTTATTTTTGTTGGAGGATTAGAGGGGGATATTAAAAAATTAAAAAAAGTAGCTGATGATTGTAGAAATGTAAATATTTTAGGACAGAAGAAGCCAACAGAAATCCCACTTTATTTAAAGGCAGCTGATTTTTTAGTAATTGCTAATAGTGGGAAAGATGAAGTTGAAAGGAAATACACAGCTCCATTAAAGTTGTTTGAATATTTAGTGTCAGGAAGAATAATTTTAGCTAGTGATGTTCCGGCTATTAGAGAATTTTTAAATGATGAAACGGCGATTTTTTTTGAGCCTGACAATCCGCAAAGTTTAGCTCAAGTCATAAAAGGAATTGATAATGATAGTGAAAAGCAGGAAAGTATAATAAATAATGTCCGAAAAATTATTAAAAATTTAACCTGGAAAAATAGAGCAGAAAAAATAATTAAATCTATAGAATTAACTTAAAGTTAATATAATTATTTTATAAAATTTAAAAATATGCGTGAGCCTATAAAACAATTTGTAGAAATTATTGCGGAAACGTTACCAATTTCTAGCCCTGTTTATGAATTTGGTTCTCTCCAGGTACCTGGTCAAGTTGGTTTTGCGGATCTTAGACCATTTTTCCCTAAAATGGAATATGTTGGTTGTGATATGCGAGAAGGTATTGGTGTGGATCGTAATTTAAATCTTCATAATATTAATCTTCCTTTAAATTCAGTAGGTGCTGTTTTAATACTTGATACATTGGAACATGTAGAATTTCCTCGAAGGGCTATGGAGGAAGTTCAAAGAATATTAAAACCTGGTGGTTTTGTTGTGATTAGTTCTGTTATGAACTTTCCCATACATGGTTATCCCGAAGATTATTGGCGATTTACTCCGCAGGCCTTTAAAAGCATATTAAAACCATTAAAATTTATTTTTGTTGATTCAGCCGGTGATAATAATTTTCCACACACTATAGTAGGAGTTGGTTGTAATAATTTATTGTCCGATGATATTGTTAGAGAGTTAACTAAAAAGACAGAGGACTGGAAAAAAAAATGGTATTATCCAGTAAAAGGATGGAGACCTTTGCTAAAGAGATTTACCCCGCCAAAATTTTTAGAAATATCAAGAAAAATCAGGAGATTAAGTAGTTAAAGTTTTAATAGAAGATTGGAGTTTTTAATGAAGAATAATTAATTTTATAGATAAAAATATAAATCGTGTTAAAGTTATTCAAAGTATTATAAATAGAATAAATGCCAAAACTTATTTGGAGATTGGTGTTGAGTTTGGTACGTCTTTTTTAAAAATTAAGGCAAAAAGAAAAATTGCAATTGATCCTGAATTTAAAGTGCCCGTAGCAAAGAAAGTGCTGGATTTACCAAGTATATTCAAGACAAAATATTTTGAAATGACTAGTGATAATTTTTTTGAAAATTATTCAAATTTTTTTTATGATAAAAAAATAGATGTGGCATTTATCGATGGTCTACACACATATAAGCAAACATTTAGAGATATTGAGAATTGTTTAAAATATTTGAGCGATAATGGTGTAATTGTTGTGCATGATTGTAATCCGGAGTGCGAAGCGTCAGCAAGTCCTGATAGAGAAGTAGCTAGAAAGTCGCCTGAGGCTAGTAGGAAATGGAATGGTGATACATGGAAAGCCATCGCCCACTTTCGTTCAACAAGAAATGATTTAAATATTTTTACTTTAAATTGTGATTGGGGACTTGGAATTATTATAAAGGGAAGACCAGAAAGCATATTAAAATATTCCCTTGATGAATTAAGAGAATTATCATATAAAGATTTAGAATATAATAGAAAAGAAATATTGAATTTAAAAAATATAGATTATTTTGAAGAATTTTTAAACACTTTAAAAGAAATTTAATTTATGAAAACTATTTTTATTACAATTTCAAGAGGAGGATTAATTAGAAATTTTTTTCGATCTGGAGTTATTAAAAATATTTTAAATAATAATTTTAAAGTTGTTATTTTAACGCCAAACTACCAAGATACTGAATTGTTTAGCGATTTTGAACATGAAAATATTTTTTTTGAACCATTGATGTTGACAAAAAATATTAGATTTATAAGGATTTTTAGGGAATTATTTAAAGGTGCTATTTTCAATAAAACTGTTCATTTTTTGTATAAATATAAACTTTATGGCAAAAAACCCTTAAGAATATTATATTATCCTAGGCTTATTTTATTGTACCCGTTAAGACATATACCTGGTTTTAAAAAATTTATTCAGTGGATAGATTTTAAAATAAATCCACAAACAGAACATGATTATTTGTTTGAAAAACATAAACCCGATTTATTTTTTAGCACTGCTGCTGGTGGTTATGTTGAATCAGGGCCCATAAAGAGTGCAAAAAGATTTAATATTCCCTCTGTTTGCATGCCAAAAAGCTGGGATAATATGTCTAAATCTCTTTTTACCACTAAAACAGATTATATAATTGTTTGGAGTAAATTTATGTTAAAGCAGGCGACCGAGTTTCAAGATTATAAAAAGGAAGAAGTAATAATTACCGGTATTCCGCAATTTGATTATTATGCCAAAAAGGAAAATATTTTACCTCGCGAGGAATTTTGCCGTCGGCATAATTTAGACCCAAAGAAAAAAATAATTTTTTACGGTTCAAACGGGGTAAATGAAAATTATGAATATATGTTTCCTAAGTTAATAAAGGAATTTATTGATAAGGGGGAATTAGAAAATGTGCAAGTTTTAGTCAGGCCGCATTTAGGCTATGTCGGGGACGCTGATCAGTTTAAACTTTTAGCAGAATATGAAAATTTTACGGTTGATTTAACCGATAAACAGAGTGACAAATTTAAAGACCATTGGGATCCGTCTTTAAATCATCTGCGAAATTTATTTAATTCCCTTTACCACGCCGATGTTAGCATAAATATCGCTTCAACTTTAATTTTAGACTCAACCGCTTGCGGAACGCCAGTAATTAATATAAATTTTGACGCGCGCGAAACTGATGATTTTTGTGAGTCAATAAAAAGATTTTACCAAACAGATTATATTAGGGCAGTAATGGCGGGCCAAGCTACCTGGCTCGTAGAAACAAAAGAAGAATTTTTAGAAGTCTTGAAGAAGATACTGGCTGGAGAAAAAAAAGACGAGGAAATAATAAGAAATTTTATTAATTATTTTATGTATAAAATTGACGGGCGTTCTGCAGAGCGTGTAGCAGATAATTTAATTAAAATAGCTGAAGGTAAATAGATTAGCTGTTGTTTATTTGGTTTTATAATTTATTTTGTGTATATTTATTTTTAGCAGTATAAAGCACCCAAATCTACAAATTTTTCTACAAATCTACAAATAATTAAAATATTAATTTGTAGATTTGGATAGTATTTGTAGATTCGGGTGGAGAAAATTATTAATATCAGAAATTAATAATATAAAATAACTAAAATTATAAAGCAGATAATATTCGTTTAAGTTTATAATAATATGGAAGAAAATAAAAAAGTTAGTAATTATTCCATGAAAGAATTAAAAGAAATTTGCCGACCGAAATCTTATGTTAAGCCGGACGACAATAAAGTCGGTTTATTTTCTACGAATTTTTCAATTTATTTTACCCGCCTTTTTCTTTATACTAAGATTACGCCGGACCAGATAACTATTTTAAGCGTTTTAGTCTTTTTCGTGGGAATTAGTTTATTAATATTTAATAATTATATTATAAATATTGTTGGTTCTTTAGTAATATTTTTTTCAATTATTTTAGACGGCTGCGACGGTGAAGTCGCGCGATATAGGAGAAAGCATAGCGAAATTAAGGCCGGGAGCAATATCGGCGGCCTTTATGTCGAGCCGGTCAGCCATGATGTGCAATATGCGTTTGCTTTTTTAATTATTGCCTACGGTTTAGTTATTCACGGTTTTCCATCATATTATTATATTTTAGGCGCTTTAGCCGGCATTACAAAATTATTATTTAGATTGCTTCAACAAAGAATCTGCTTAATTCTCGGCAGTAACCAGGTCTCTAAAGAAGAGGCGATAGCCATGCATTCTAATTTAAAAAAGAAAAGCATCTGGATAAGATTTATTTATCGGGTAAATAAAAATTTTTTTAATAATTCAGGAATTTTTATAGTAATATTTATTTTTTCTTTAATAAATAGAATTGATTTAGTTTTATGGTTTTTCGGAGTAGGTTATACTTTACTTTGGCTCGCCCAGTTCGGTAAGCAAGTAATCCAGATAAGAGAACTAAAAAAAAGAAATAATAATATAACAGTTGTAACTAATTAAAAATTGTTCTTTAAATAAAAAAAGAGGCT
>JBDRCJ010000146.1:0-4006 GCA_043821805.1 Patescibacteria group bacterium | reverse complement strand
AAATAATTGACAAATAATATAGAATAAACTAAAACTATAAATAGTACATTATAAATATTTTCCAAGGAGGCGTGTTATGCTAAAAATATCAAATATTGAATATCATGAAAGAATACATGGATTAAGCCCATGCAAAAAGCCGGCTACTTTTTTAAATTTACAACCAATACAACTGAAACAAAACTGCAGATTATGTAAAAAATGTCCGAATGATTACTGTAGAATATTTGGACTACAAAAAATAATTATGATAGCCTCATGGGAATTTCGTACTCAAATAGACTAATGCCAATTTTTATTTTTATTAAACTTAAAAATTGGCTTTTATTTTTTTCTAATCACCTTAAGATTATTTGGCATATACGACCTTAAAACTTCTGGGACAATTACTGAACCATCAGCCTGCTGGAAATTTTCTAAAATAGCTATTAAAAAGCGCGGTGAGGCAATCGCGGTGTTATTTAGCATATGCACGTATTGGTTCTTACCATCACTCGCTTTATATTTAATATTTAAACGCCTGGCCTGCCAGTCGCCGAGATTAGATGATGAATGTGTTTCACCATATGAATTTCTCGTCGGCATCCAAGATTCTAAATCATACATTCGATATTTTCCAGCGCCCATATCGCCAGTACAGATTTCTAAAACCCGATAAGGTATTTTTAAATCTTGAATTATTTCTTCAGCAATGGCAGTAATTTCCTCATGCAGTTTTTCCGAAACATTATAATCATTTTGGCAAATAACTATTTGCTCAACCTTCATAAATTCATGAATTCGATAAAGACCTTTAGTATCTTTACCATAACTGCCAATTTCACTTCGATAGCATTGGGAAAAGCCACAATATTTTTTCGGCAGATCTTTATCATCTAACACTTCATTACTATGATAAGCAAGCATTGGCGGTTCAGCGGTTCCGGTTAAAAATTTATTTTCTTTGATTAATGACCCATCAGCTAATTTTCCCGGATTGGCAATTTGATAAATATCATCTTTTACAAACGGAAAGTGCCCTGAACCAAAAAGCACAAAATCTTTAACAATTGTTGGTGGAATAAAAGGCGCGTATCCTTTAGCCGCTAATTTTTTTAAGGCATACATCATTAAACCTAAATGCAAGAAAACGCCTTCATTTTTTAAAAAATATCCGCGATAACCGCTAACCTTCACTCCCCTATCAAGTTCTAAAATATCAAGCTCTTTGCCTAAAATAAGATGATCTTTAATTTTAAATTTAAATTTAGGAATTTTACCCCACTTTCTTATTTCAACATTATCTTTTTCATCATTCCCAATAGGCGCTTTAGGTGAAGGAATAGTCGGGGTATAACTCATTAAAAAATTAAACTCCTTTTCTAATTCTAAAAATTGCTTTTCTAGTTTTAAAATTTTTGCTTTAATAGATTTTCCTTCTTTTATTAAATCAGCTGATGGCTTTTCTCCTTTGGTCGCTTGGGCTATTTCATTTCTCTTTTTTCTAAGATCATCAAGTTCAGTTTGCATTTTTCGTTTTTCCTCGTCAATTTTCAGTAAATTATCAATATCAAGATCAATATTTTTATTTTTCACCGCCTTCTTTACGTCTTCCGGATTTTCTCTTATAAATTTTATATCAAGCATAATGTTAGTTATAAGTTATATGTTATAAGTTATTTTTAATACTGAAAAATAGTAGCATATAAATCTTTGCTAATTAACGAGCAAGGATTAATAAGATTAATAAGATTTATGATTTGGGTTTCATTAAAGGGAAAATTTGGCATTCTCTAGCGGTTTTACCTGAAAGTACACTAAAAACCCGTTCACTCATGCCAAAACCGCAGGTCGGAGGCATGCCGTATTCTAAGGCCTCTATAAAGTCCTTATCGTACATCTGGGCTTCTTCGTCTCCAGACTGGCGTAGAGCCTCTTGCTCTTTAAATCGTTCGGCCTGTTCTAAAGGATTATTTAATTCGCTATAACCATTGCCTAGTTCAGAGCCGCCAATAATTGGCTGGAATCTTTGTGTTAGTTCTGGATTTTTTTCGTCTTTTTTAGCTAAAGGTGAAACTGCAATCGGCACTCCTACTAAAAATCCTGGGCCGTCAATCTGCTTTCGGCAGTATTTCCATAAATTATCAATTGCTCGGGTAATATTAAAACCCTTTTTATCATATTCAATTTTTAATTTTTTTAATTTTTTTTCAATTTCTTTAAGATCAGTAGTTAATATATCTATTCCAGTATATTTTTTTACAGTTTTCTGATAATCGTATCTTTCCCAGGTTTTACCTAGATCAATATTTTTATTATTAATTTTAAATTTAAGAGTATTAAAAACCTGTTTTGCTAAATATTTATATAGCTCTTCGACTAGCTTCATACCATCATTATAATCAGCATAAGCCCAATAAAATTCCATCTGAGTATAATCTTGGAGATGCTCGCTATCCATCCCCTCATTTCTAAATTGCCGGCCGATTTCAAAAGTTTTTTCAAACCCAGCCACCATTAATCTTTTCTGCCAAAGTTCGCCCATGGAAATCCTTAAAAAGACATCCATATCTAAAGCATTATGATGAGTAATGAAGGGTCTGGCGTCAGCTCCGCCCGTAGTAATTTCTAAAACCGGAGTTTCTACCTCCAAAAAGCTTTTAGCCAACATAAATTCTCTTACTGACTGCCAAAACTTTGATTTTTTTAATATTAATTCTTTAACCTCTGGGTTAAACAAAATATCTAAATATCTTTTTCTTAATTTAGCTTCCTCGTCTTTTAAACCCGCCCATTTATCAGGCAGTGGCCTTATCGCTTTAGTAAGTATTTTCCAGCTAGCTACCATTATACTTTTTTCCCCTTTATGGGTTAAAAAACATTCCCCAGCGGCTTCAATAAAATCACCAATATCAATATTTTTAGTAAAAATTTTATAGTTATCTGTACCAATGTTTTTTTTCGATAAAGCAACCTGTATTTGGCCCGTGCTGTCTTCAATATTGGCAAAAGTTAAGTTTCCGTGAGATCTTAAGCTTCGTAAGCGACCAGTAATATATAGTTTCTTTTTAGTACTTTTATAATCTGAAAACTTATTCAAAACAGCAATAATTTCATTAGTTCTTTTAGTCTTAGCTGGATACGGGTTAATACTTAATTTTACTAGTTCTTCTAATTTTTTTAATCTTTCCTCCCGTTCATTAATCATAATATTTCGCATTATATTTTATTATCTTATTGAAATATAGCTATACTAAATCCCTCCCCTTAATAAGGGGAGGATAGGAGGGGTTTAGAAATAAAAATTTACTCCTTTCTTCTATTCATCACCCCCTCTGCCCCCCCTTATCGAAGGGGGAGAACTCATTTACATTAATTTGTAGATTAGTTGATTTGTATTTACTTTAATATTATAGAATTTATTTAAATAAAAGTCAAAAAAGCTGCCCATGTTAAGCAGCTTTCGAAAAGTTAAAAATATTTAAAGAATTTAATCTATTTGAATTATTTTATATTTTGCTTCGCCTCTAGGTGTATTAACAGTTATTGTCTCACCTTTTTTTTTATTTAAAAAGGCTGTGCCCAGGGGTGACTCATTTGAAATTTTTCCTTCTAGCGGATCTGCTTCGTTAAAACTAACTATGGTATAAGATTTTTCCTGGCCGTTAGTCTCGACTGTAATTTTTGACCCCATGCCTATTTCATTTTTATCAGAACCGTTGGAAACAATAGTAACGTTTTTTAAAACATGTTCTAATTCAATAATTCGTCCCTCATTAAAAGCTTGCGCATCCTTAGCATCGTGATATTCCGCGTTTTCGCTTAAATCTCCTAGGTCTTTCGCTTTTTCAATCCTCGCGGCTATTTCTCTTCTTTTTGTTTTTGTTGAAAATTCTAATTCTTCTTTTAATTTTTCAAAGCCCTCTTGAGAAATAATTTGATCTGGCATAACTATCTACGAATTACGAATTTATACAAATGCACGAATTCGTAAGTTATTTATTAAAAAAAGTTTTGCACAATATAA